>PWKM01000246.1 GCA_003559755.1 Planctomycetota bacterium | reverse complement strand
CTCGAGCCGAGCCCGAAGTTGCGGCCGCCGACCACGAAATCGCCGGGCGACATCTTGTCGGCGAACTCCGGGTCGGCGTCCTCGAGCACGTGTTTGGCGAGCTCGGGCAGGTTCGACCGGAGGTAGAAGTACCGCCCGGGGCAGATGAGGTCGGTCGAGATGTCGTCGCCAAACTTCCATGCGTTACCGCTCATGTTCGTATCCTTGTTTGAGGTTGAGGGGTGTAAAATGGGAGAAGTGGGGAAGGGGTGAACGGGGGAAACTCATTTCAGTTCCACTCTCCGGACGTCGACCGGCCGCTTCGCGAAATTCACCAGGAGCCCGATGTCCCGCCCGGCCGCGAGTAAGTGCGGGCGCGGTTGGGGTTGTCCGGGGGTGTGTAATGTGGGGGAACCGGTGAAGGGGTGAACGGGGGAAGCTCATTTCAGTTCCACTCTCCGGACGTCGACCGGTCGCTTCGCGAAGTTCACCAGGAGCCCGATGTCCCGCCCGGCCGCGCTCAAGTACGAGCGCACCTGGTCATAGTGCTCCTTTCCCAGTTTTTCGACCGTTTTCAACTCCACCACAAGCCGCCTGTCCACAAGAAAATCGAGTCGGTGATCCCCGACGAAACGTCCCCGGTAGTGCACTTCGATCTCTTTCTCCGTTTCGAACGGGATACCCTGCTCGGCCAGCTCGACCTCCATTGCTCTGTGATATACCGACTCGAGGAACCCCGGCCCCAGTTCCTTATTCACCGCGATACAGCACCGGATGACCGAGCCCGTCAGGGCTCGATCCGAACCTTCCCCGCTTCTCCCGTTCTCCACTTCGCCCACCTTACACCTCCATCGCTCTGTGATATACCGACTCGAGGAACCCCGGCCCCAGTTCCTTATTCACCGCGATACAGCACCGGATGACCGAGCCCGTCAGGGCTCGATCCGAACCTTCCCCGCTTCTCCCATTCTCCGCTTCGCCCACCTTACACCTCCTCCCGCGGGTCCGCGATGCGTCCGGCCAACGCGGTCGCTGCGGCAGTCGCCGGCGAGCCGAGGTATATGAAGGCGTCGGGGTTGCCCATCCGCCCCTTGAAATTCCGGTTCGTGGTCGCCAGGCACGCCTCGCCGTCGCCCAGGACGCCGCCGTGCACGCCGACACAGGCCCCGCAGCCCGGGGTGGTGACCGTCGCCCCGAACTCGACCAGGGTGCTGATGATGCCCTCGTCCAGTGCGTCCCGGAGCACGCGCGGCGAGGCGGGGGTGACGATGACCCGCGTGCCCCCGGCCCGCTGTCGGCCCCGGACGATGTCGGCGAAGACCCGGAGGTCGTCGAGCCGGCCGTTCGTGCAACTGCCGAGGAAGACCTGCTGGATGGGGACGTCGCCCGCCTCGTGGACCGGGCGGGTGTTATCGACGGTGTGGGGGAACGAGACGGTGGGGGCCAGGGTCCCGGCGTCGATCTCGATGGTCCGCTCGTAGGCGGCGTCGGGGTCGGCCTCGATGGCCCGGAAATCGTGCTCCCGGCGGTGCCGTGCCAGCCACTGGCGGGTCAATTCGTCCGAGGCGAACAGCCCCGTCTTCGCGCCCGCCTCGACGGCCATGTTGGCCAGGGTGATCCGTCCGGGCATCGCCATCCGCTCGATGGTCGAGCCGTGGAACTCGAGTGCCTTGTAGGTCGCGCCGTCGGCCCCGATCGTCCCGATGAGGTGCAGCATCAGGTCCTTGGGATAGACGCCTTGCGGCAGGTCGCCCTCGACGACGATCTTGAACGAGTGGGGGACCTTCAGCCACGTTTTGCCCAGGGCCATCCCGACGGCGACGTCGGTGCTGCCCATCCCGGTGGCGAACGCGCCGAGCGCCCCGCCGGTGCAGGTGTGCGAGTCGGCGCCGATCTCGATGTCGCCGGGCCGGACCAGGTCCTCGACGGCGATCTGGTGGCAGATGCCCTCGCCGATGTCGACCAGCCGGCAGCCGTAGGCACTGGCGAAGTCGCGGAGCCGCATGTGATCGTTCGACAGCTCCCGGCGGGGGCTGGGCGCGGCGTGGTCGAGGAACAGGGCGGTCCGCTCGGGGTCGGCGACTCGGTCGAAGCCGACCGCCTCGAACTGGCGCACGGCGAGCGGGCCGGTCCCGTCCTGGGTGAGGCATACGTCGGTTCGCGCGATGACGTAGTCGCCCGCCTCGACGGTCTGTTCGCTCTTGTCGCTGAGAATCTTCTCGCTGATTGTCTGGCCCAACTGCGCCTCCTGTGTACGGGGTCACGACTTGTCGTCGGGGCGAAAATATATCCGCAACCCGGGATGCGTTCAAGCGGGAGCGGACGGGCCGGGGGCATGCAACTCCCCGGCACGTCGGCGGTCGATATTCGGTTACGACAGCAGCCGCTCGTAGTCCTCCGCCCGGTCGCGGTACATCCCCAGCCGATAGTCGATCTCGCTGCGCCGGCTGGTCTCGAGCCAGAGGTCGGTGAACTCGCCCTTCTGAGTGTTCCACTCGTCGAGCAGTGCCTTGATCTTTTTCTTCACATCGACCGGCGGGTTCTTCATCCCCTCCTCGCCCAGTTCGAGCAGTTCGGTCGACAGGGCCACTTTTTTCTCGATGAAGAGAATCTGGCCCAGGCCGAACAGGTGTTCGCGGAGCACGGGGCGGTGCTCGGGATATTTCTCGCTCAGGGTCGAGACCGTCTCGATCGCCTCCCGTGCCCGCTCGAGCATCGTCTCGATCTGGCCCGGCTGGAGCTTCTCCAAGCTCTCCTCGCACGGGAACCGGTCCCAATAGACGGAGAAGGGAGCGATACGCTTGTTCCAGCTCCCCTCGGCCAGGAGGCCGGTGGTCCGGTACAGGTGTCCGAACTCGCCGGAGTCGTCGCCGAACCAGGCCCACGCGAACCGCCGGTCGAAGTCGTCCGCATCCACCTCGGTGTTCGGCGTCCACCCCTGCTCGGCTCCGAACGCATATCCGTGGTAGCTGACGGCGGGCGACTGGGCGTGGCCGTTGTCGCCCCAGTCGGTGTTGAGCAGCCCGGTGGCCCCGGACTCCTCGCCGGCGACGGCCCGGCTGCTGATGTTCCCGCAGGCGTTCCCCACGTCGCAGAATATCCGCTGCCAACTGCTCACCCCCGGGCAGGTCCAGTGTTCGAGCCCGGCGTCGGCGATCTTCTGCAGGCCGCTCAGGTCCGAGTCGGCGTGGTAGCTCCAGTCGAGCATCACGATGTCGTCGGGCACCTCGGGGATGAGTTCGGGGTGCTTGAGCACGATGTCGGCCCAGATCATCATCCGCTTGTCGTACTTCTGCGCGAGCTCGTTGATCCGCTTGATATGGTCGAGGTAGACCCGGCCGACGCCGACTTCCCGGGCCTTCTCCGCGCTGCGCCCGTTGCCCAGCTCCCAGGTCTCGTCGCACGATGCGTTGAACAGCGGCGAGCTGTAGGCGGGCAGGCACTCGGCGTACAGGTCGTCCAGCAGGTCGTAGATCCGTTCGTCGGTCGGGCACAGCGTCCACGGTTTCTCCGGGATCTCGGCCAGGTCGTTGTAGTCGGGGAGCGAGAGCAGGTGTTTGTGGTGGCCGAACGACTGGAGGTTGGCGTTCAGGTCGACGAAGTGCGGCTTGCAGAACTCATCGAGGGTGATGATGTCCTCGGCGGACATCGAGCCGCAGTTCGCCCCCATCTCCGGGTGCCGGAACGAGACGAAGGTGTGTTCGGTGTAGAGCTGGAACACGTTGATCTTCAACGCGGCCAGCCGCTCGATCCGCTCGAACAGCGAGTCGAGGGTGGGGACCCGGAACCGCGAGATATCGAGCATCACGCCGCGATATCGGTACGTGGGCCAGTCGGTGATAGTGCAGCACGGGATGTCGCCGTCGTTGGTGAGGAGCTGGCGGAGCGTCTGGGCGGCGTAGTAAAGCCCCTGCGGCGTGTCGGCGACGGCGAGCACCTGGTCCGGGGTCACCTCGAGCACATACGCCTGGTCACGGACCGCCGCCGGGGCGCGGTCGAGTTCGCCGGCCGCGCTCGACAACTGCGGATAGAGGGCGTTGTCGCGGTCCGCGATCAGGAACAGGATGCGGTGGCCGATGCCGTCCAGCTTGCCCATCCGCTCGACCGGGAGCGACATGTCCAGCCGGTCATCGGCCTCGCCTGCGAACGACCACGCCGCGTTCAACTCCTGATCGCCGCCGGGTGCGATGATGATCGGCACCCCGTCATCCAGCGGGAACGCGCCGTCCTGAAGCTGTACGGATTTCGGCTCCGGCAAGAGCATCGGCTTTGCCATTCGTAGAACCTCCTTGTTCGAGTCCACCTTGTCGTTGTGGCCGGCGGCCCTTCCGGGGGAACCAGAGGGGCGCCGGGCCGGAAGACGGCCCACGGTACTCGGCCAGCCGGATTATAGGCCGCCTCTCGAACGCCCGCAAGCCCGACGCCGCCTTTGCCCTTGACTTCGATGTGAACCTGCTATACTTAGTAGAGGTACAGTAGCCGACCAACAGATCGGGGAGGGAAAGAGGAGGTACAAGAATGCCGGAGTTCGCTTCGCCGTTTTCGGGTCTCGCCAACGACCGCAAGCTGACGCACGAGGAGTTGATCCGGGCGGTCCGGTTTATGATCGCCGCCGAGTTCGAGGCGATCCAGCTCTACATGCAACTGGCCGAGTCGACCGATAACAAGCTGGCCATCGAGGTATTGACGGACATCGCCGACGAGGAACGCGAGCACGTCGGCGAGTTCCAGACGCTCCTTCACGTGCTGGCCCCCGACGAACAGAATTTCTATGACGAGGGGATGGAAGAGGTGAAGGAGATGATGCAGGACCTGGCGGACGACAGCTCGGAATAACCGCCTGGCCCGTCCGTTCCGGCCGGAGAGCCCGGCCCGAACTCGGCAGCGCCCTCCCAGCCCCTGAGCGAGTAGTTTTACCGGATGCGATGGTCTTTACTGCCGATCGCGCTCGGCCTGTCGATGGACGCCCTCGCGGTGGCCGTGGCCGAGGGCGTGGTCATCAAAAAGGAGAAGGTCCGCCAGGCGATTCGGCTCGCCTTCTGGTTCGGGGGGTTCCAGGCCCTGATGCCGGTGGTCGGCTGGCTGGCCGGGCAGGGGCTCCGGGTGTACGTCGCCCACCTCGGCCACTGGATCGCGTTCGGGCTGCTCACGGCGGTCGGGGCAAAGATGATCGTCGAGGCCAGCCGCCTGACCCCCGGCGAACCCCGGGAGAGCGGGATGGCCCTGCCCACCCTGCTGCTGCTGTCGATGACGGTGAGCATCGATGCCCTCGCCGTGGGCGTCTCGCTGTCGATGCTGCACCAGGCGATCCTCATTCCGATTCTCTTCATCGGCTGCGTGACCTTCGTCGTATCGCTGGTCGGCGTGCTCATCGGCGACCGGCTCGGCACCGTGTTCGGCGGTAAGCTCGAGGTCATCGCCGGGCTGATCCTGATCGGCATCGGGCTGGTCGTCCTGCTCGAACACCTTCTGGGCTGACCCGGCCGGGTTGTCGTCCCGCTGCCGAGGAACGCACCGTGCCCGGGGGCACGCCGCTTTTGGGCCGCTCCGGACTGGAATATCGCTGGCGCACCGGCGCGGCGTTTGCTAGAATGTGCAGACCACGGGCACCCTCGTTGGATTTCGGAGAGATCGCGTGCGAGTCGTCGGCATAGACCCCGGTTTGAACACGACCGGTTACGGTGTGGTGGACGGGGCCGACGGGGCGCTCGCCCTGGTCGAGGCGGGAATGGTCACGTCGAGCCGGCGCGATCCGATGTCCGAACGGATCCGGTGCCTGCACGCCGACATCGGCGATGTGCTTCGCGAGACCGAGCCTGACGTGCTCGCCATCGAGAACCTGTACGCCCATTACAAGCATCCGCGGACGGCGATCCTGATGGGGCACGCCCGGGGGGTGGTCCTGCTCGCCGCCGCCCAGTTCGGGGTCCCCGTCGCCGGGTACGCGGCCACGATGATCAAGCGATCG
>PWKM01000211.1 GCA_003559755.1 Planctomycetota bacterium | reverse complement strand
TCCGGGCCGAGAGCCCCCGCACCCTCGCCCAGGTCGCCAAGACCCCCTCGTCGGCGCTCGGCTCGACCCGGATGAAGCCCACGGCCGAGGACTGCCACCGGCTGTTCGAGGTCTGCCAGAAACGCGACGTGCGCTACTTCTTCTATATCGGCGGGAACGACTCGGCGGAGACAGCCCACATCATCGCGACCGAGGCCGAAAACGCCGACTATGACATGCGCATCTACCACATCCCGAAAACGATCGACAACGACCTGCTCGAGAACGATCACACCCCCGGCTATGGCTCGGCCGCCCGGTTCGTGGCCCTCGCCCTGATGGGGGACCAGCTCGACAACCGCTCCATCCCGGGAGTCAAGATCGATGTCATTATGGGCCGGCACGCCGGCTTCCTGACCGCCGCCTCCGTGCTCGGGCAACAGCGGAGCGATGACGGCCCGCACCTGGTCTACCTGCCCGAACGCCCGTTCAAGCCCGACCAGTTCTGCGGGGACGTCCAGCGGGTGCTCGACGAACTCGGCCGCTGCGTGGTCGCTGTCTCCGAGGGCATCTGCGACGAGAAGGGCGATCCGATCTACAAGAGCGGCGAGGTCGACGACCACGGCAACGTCCAGCTCTCGGGCAGCGGGGCGCTGGGCGACATGCTGGTCAACATGCTCCAGACCAATCTCGGCGAAAACGGACGATACCGGAGCGACACGTTCGGGTATCTGCAGCGCAGTTTCCCCGAGGTGATGTCCAAGCCGGACTCGGATGAGGCGAACCAGGTCGGGCGTGAGGCGGTCATCGCCGCCACCACCGGCGAACACCACACCGGCTCGATGACCATCAAGCGAGTGGGGACGGCTCGGACATACGCCGTCAGCTACGAGCGCGAGCAGCTGGAGAAGATCGCCGGCGGGACACGGACCATGCCGGACGAGTTCATCAACGCGGAGGGCAACGGGGTGACCGAGGCGTTCCGCGATTACGCCCTGCCGCTGGTCGGGAAGCTGCCCCGGGCCGGCTGGCTGAAGGCCAAGACAATCTAACCAGGGGACCATCCCGCTCGCACCGCGCCCTCGAGGCATCGCTGCCCGCCGGGTTCGGTGCGGCCGTGTCTCCACTCGAAACAGGAACCACACGTTGGCAAAAAAATCGCTGGTCATCGTCGAATCATCCACGAAGGCGCGGACCATCAACCGATATCTGGGCAAGGGCTACCGCGTCGAGGCATCCGTAGGCCATGTGCGGGACTTGCCGAAGAAGAAGCTCGGGGTGGACATCGAAAACGGGTTCGAGCCCACTTACCGGACGATTCAGGGCCAGGGGAAGACGCTGAACAAACTGCGTCAGGCGGCGAAGAACGCCGATTCCGTTTACCTCGCCCCCGACCCCGACCGCGAGGGCGAGGCCATCGCCTGGCACCTCGTCGAAGCCCTCAAGCTGCCCGAAGACAAGGCGTTTCGTGTCACGTTCAACGAGATCACCGGGCGGGCGGTCCGAGACGCCTTCGAGCATCCGCGGAAGATCGACATGGCCCGGGTCAACGCCCAGCAGGCCCGGCGGGTGCTCGATCGGATCGTCGGCTACCAGCTCAGCCCCCTGTTGTGGAAGAAGGTGGCGAAGGGGCTCAGCGCCGGGCGCGTCCAGTCGGTCGCCGTCCGGCTCATCGTCGAGCGCGAGAAGGAGATTCGCGCGTTCGAGCCCGAGGAGTACTGGAAGATCGCCGCCATCCTCTCGCCCGAGGGCGGGGGCGAGGACCAGGCGTTCGAGGCCCAACTCCTGAAGTGGGCGGGCAAGAAGTTCCGACCGGGCAACGAGACGGACGCCCGGGCCGTCGCCGAAGCGCTCGAGTCCGCCGCCTTCATCGTCGATCAGGTCAAGCAGAAACGCCAGAAGCAGTCGCCGGGGCCCCCCTTCAACACCAGCTTGCTCCAGCAGACGGCGTCCAGCCGGCTCCGGTTCTCCGCCTCGCGGACGATGCGAGTCGCCCAGCAGCTCTACGAGGGAGTCGATATCGGCCCCGAGGGTGCCGTCGGCCTGATTACCTATATGCGGACCGACTCGTTCCGGCTGGCCGGCTCCGCCGTCGAGGAGTGCCGCCGGCTCATCCCCAAGGCATACGGGGAGGATTACCTGCCGCCCAAGCCCCGGTTCTATAAATCGCGGAAAGGGGCACAGGAGGCACACGAGGCCGTCCGACCGACCGATGTCAACCGTACGCCCGAGCAGCTCAAGCCCCACCTCAGCCGCGACCAGTACCGCCTGTACAAGCTCATCTGGGACCGGTTCGTAGCGAGCCAGATGGCCGACGCCCGGTATCTGGCGACCCGGGTCGACATCACCGCCGCCGAGGGCAGCTTCCGGGCGACCGGGCGGGTCTGCACCTTCCCCGGCCATACCCGCGTCTGGCCCCGCAAGGACAAGGACCAGCAGGACCTGCCCGAGCTCTCGGACGGGCAGCGGCTCGACCTGCTCAAGCTGGAGCCCACCCAACATTTCACCGAGCCGCCGCGCCGATACTCCGAGGCGTCGCTGATCCGAACCCTCGAACGCCAGGGGATCGGCCGGCCGAGCACCTACGCCCCGATCATCGCCACCATCCAGGAGCGCGGATACGTCAACCAGATTAAACGCGCCTTCCATGCCACCGACCTGGGTATCGTGGTCACCGACCTGCTTGTCGCCGGGTTCCCCGACATCATGGACATCGAGTTCACCTCCGAGATGGAGGACAAGCTGGACCTGATCGAAGAGGAGGGCCGCGACTGGCGGTCGGTGCTCGACGAGTTCTACAAACTGTTCAAGGCCGACCTGGAGAAGGCCGAGAAAGAGCTCGACAAGGTCAAGGGGATACAGACCGGCGAGTCCTGCCCCGAGTGCGGCGAGCCGCTCGTCGAACGGTGGAGCAGGCACGGCCGGTTCGTCGGCTGCTCAGGATACCCCGATTGCAGATACATCCAGCGCGATGACGAGGATGAGGGCGAGGAGACGGACTTCCCCTGCGACAAGTGCGGCGAGAAAATGGTCATCAAAACCGGCCGGCACGGCAAGTTCTTCGCCTGCTCGGCCTATCCCGAATGCAAGAACACCCGCCCCATCGGGCGCGACGGAAAGCCCGTCCCCCCGCCGGAACCGACCGACGAGGTCTGCGAAAAATGCGGCTCCCAGATGGTCATCAAGACCGGCAGGCGGGGCAAGTTCATCGCCTGCTCCGGGTTCCCCAAATGCCGAAACACAAAGCCACTGCCCACCGGCGTCAAGTGCCCCGAAGAAGGATGCGACGGCGAGTTGGTCTACCGACGGGGCCGAGGCAGGAAGAAGGGGTTCTACGGCTGTACCAACCATCCCAAGTGCGAATACCGCACGAGCAAACTGCCGGAGAAGACCGGCAGCAGCGAGGACTAGAGAGGGCGGCGCCCGCCACTCCCACCGAATGACGGGGCCATCCCTCACTTGATCGGAGACCCGGATACCATGCCCGAACACCCTGTCACGCTCACCGGCATATACGGCAGCCCACAGAAACGCGGGAACAGCGCCACCCTGCTCGACGCCGCACTGGCGGGCGCAGAAGACGCGGGTGCAGACATCGAGCGCATCCGGCTCGGGGAACTGGATTTCGTGGGATGCCAGAACTGCGGGTACTGCTCAAAACACGGCCGATGCGTCATCGACGACGACATGACCATCGTGTACGACGCCCTCGAACAACGGGACGTTATCCTGCTGGCCGCGCCCATCTACTTCACCTCGCTGTCCGCCCAGACCAAGGCGATGATCGACCGCTGCCAGCCATACTGGTCGCGGAAATACCTGCTCGACATGGAACTGCCGAAGCCCGACCAGATCGGCGGGTTCATCTGCTGCTGCGGCTTCAAGGACGACCGGTTCCTCCGCTGTACCGAGCAGATCGTCAAAACCTGGTACTTCATACTGGATACGAAATACCAGGGATGCCTGTTCGTGCCCGGGCTGGACGGCAAGGGGGACGCCGAACAGCATCCCTCTGCGGTGGACGACGCCCGGCGATACGGGGCCGAATGTGTGGAGAAATACGGGCAGCAAGGATGAGAGCGGGCTTCGCCGCCGGCGCCCGGCGTCAGTTGTCGGCGCGCTTGAGGCAGCCGAGGGTGCGATGCCCCGGCGACCGCTCGATGTCAACCGTACCGAAGGAGGAGTCGGGCAGGGAGTACCTGGCACGGGCCATCTCGACCAGTCGTCTGAATTCGCGGTGAGCGTCTCTGTTCATCATTTCTCCTTTCGATCCCGGTCCACCATAGTATCGTCACAAACCGCAGCCGCTTGAGCGTTCCGAACGGCGTTTTCTCACTCGAGGGAGTTGCGCCGGCGGCTCGCATCCAGCATAATCGGGGCCGATTGGTGATGATGTGCGAAGCGTTAGAAATCTGTGAGAGGCGAGGAGGATGATGAGCGAGCGAATATCGATCCACGAATCCGAGATCAGCCGCCAGGAATTCCCCGACCGGTGGAGCAAGGACCTGATCGGCGGCCCGGAGGTCCCGACGACGAGCGGTTTCTCGCTCGGTGTCGCCGAGTACACCGCTCCCGAGTTCGGCGAAATTCAGCGGCACGACGACCAGGAAGAAGTGTACGTGGCCGCCGGAGCCGGACGGATCACCATCGCCGGACGCGAGCACGACGCCGTCCCCGGTGCCGCCTTCCTGCTGCCGCCCGGGACGGAACACGCGACCCGCAGGACCGGCGACGAGCCGGTGCGAGTCGTCTATACGCACTCTGCGCCCACCGGCGACCAGACGATGGGCGTCTCGACGACCGAGTCGGCGGACTTCGGCGATGCCCGCGCCCACGACGACCAGGAGGCACTCTACGTGCTCGCGGGCGAGGGGGAAATCCGGGTCGGCGACTGCGTGATCGAGGCGAGGCCGGGCACCGCGGTGTACGTCCCGCCCGGCACTCCCCACGCCCGCCGCTGCACGGGCGCCGCGCCGCTGAGGACGCTGTTCGCACACGGCCCGGTGTAATCGGAGCGGTCAGCCGCCCGCCTCGGGCAGCGTCTCGAACTCCGGCACGTCTGCCAGATACACGTTCCCGTACCCGTTCGGATCCGCCGTGAACAGGACCTGCTTCCCGTCCGGAGTGAACCGAGGGTGCACGTGCAGAATCTGGACGTGGAAGCTGCCCCGGTGTCGGCACAGTTTACGCGGGCCGTCGTAGCCCTCGCCGTTCCATCGCCACAGCAGCACGTGGTCGCCGGCCGCCCCGCCGTCGCCGACGATCAGGGTATGATCGTTCGAATGGATGTGCCCGGCCTTGGCGAACGTGGCGGGGTCATCGGAGCGCGCCGGGTCGATCTCGCCCGGCCACAGCGTCTCGACCTTCTCGGTGTCATCGTAACGGATGTTCCCGAAGAACCGGGTCCCGTCCGGCCTGCGCCCGTGGTAGCCCAGCCGCTCGCCGTCGGCGAACCAGTACTCGTGCCCGATCGCTTCGCCGGGCACCCCGCGCTCGCGGACCTTCCAGCGTTCGCCGGTATCCAGATCGAGGCACCAGATGCGGTTATCGACCTCGGCCCACGGCCCTTCGTGGCAGAAGCTGATCAGCCGCGGCCGCGTTGGGGACGTGTTCACGTGAGCGATCCAATAGCGTTCCTCGTGGACGGTCCGCGTCTCACCGCCCGCCGTCGGCGTCATCCAGACCCGGCTGAGCGGGCGGGCGTCGAACGTCTCGCGGAAGCCGGAGTAGGCGTGCCCCGATTTGATGTTCAGCCGGGCGGACACGTCCTCGATGATGCTGCCGCAGACGTACTCGCCGTCGGCGGTGCAGTTCATCATCGACGGGCGGAACCCGTCGTGCACCTGCCACAGTGTGCGCAGCTCGGTAGTGTGAAGGTCAATGGCGACGATTATGCCGTCGTGGGCGAAATATGCCTCGGGGCGGGCGGGGTTTACCGCGACCCCGAGGAAGCTCGGGCCGGCGTCGAGATCGGTCAACTGGGTG
>PWKM01000089.1 GCA_003559755.1 Planctomycetota bacterium | reverse complement strand
TCCTGTCCAACGAGTGGGTGTGGGGGGCCGGGACATGGTACAACCCCGATCATCCCGACCGCCGGTTCAATGTCTATCCCCGGCCGTGGCAGAGGACGCGGAACGACTCGCCGATATACGACATGCAGATACTGCGGGGCAGAAATCGAGAAAACCGGCTCTCGGTGTCGTCTTACCGGAGCAAGCCCGGTCGGTCGCTGCACCGCGGGCTGCACGGGATCGGCCGTTTGGGCGGTGACTTCTGGCCCGTGCAGTTGGAGGAGGGCGGAAGGCGGCGGCACCTGTGCGATAGTGCATATGCACTGGGACCCGCCATCAACACCATCGCGATGATCAGCCCGGGGCCCGACGGGGCCGTCCACAACGAGCGTTCAATGGCCTTCCGCGAGGGCGTGCAGATTACCGAGGCGACGGCCTACATCCGCGAGATGCTGGACCAGGAAAAGGTGGCCGGCGAACTGGCTGCACGGGCCGCGGCCCTGCTCGAAGATAACGCCCTTCACTATCGGCGCTGCGAGAACAGTTACAGCTTCAAATCGGCGGGGACCCACGTCCGTTCCGAGCAGATGCTCGCCATCGCGACCGAAATCCAGGAGCAGATCAAAGAGGCGGAATAGCCCGGCGGCTGCACGGACGACCGCCGCGGGCGTTCGCTCGCCCGGGTCAGTCGGCGGTCCCGAACTCGCGGGCGGCCCGGTACATGGCGACCACGTTCTCGGTGGGCGTGTTGTCCTGGATCTGATGGGTGGGTGCGAGAGCATAGCCGCCTCCGGGCTTCATTGTGGCGAGAGTATCACGAACGACGGCGACCGTGTCCTCGACATCGCCGGTGGCGAGCGGCCCGGCGGTCGATATCATCCCGTGGAACGCCAGGCGGTCGCCGAAGCGCTTTTTCAGCCGGGCGGGCGACATGTCGTGGGCTTCGGGCTGGAGCGTATCGACCACCGAAATGCCCATCTCGATGAAGTCGTCGAACGCCCAACTGCTCGATCCGCAGGAGTGGATCATTACGGGGATATCGAACTCGATGCCGAGATCGACGAACCGCTGGAGCCGGGGGCGGACCGCGCGGCGGAACAGGTCGGCCCCGATCAGCGGGCCGCGCTGAGTGCCCAGGTCCTCGCCGATGTACAGCACGTCGAACAGCCCCTCCCCGGCCGACAAGGTGCGGCGGAGCACCTCGAGCTGGATGTCCAGCCGCCGGTCGACCAGCAGGGCGAACGCCGGGTCGGCGGCCAGGGCGACGAACGCCCATTCGTGCCCGCCGACCATCCCGCTCTTGTTGATGATGTCGCCCATCCCGGGGTTGCCGGCCACCAGCCCGAACTCCGCGAGCGCGACGCAGCGATGGGCGACCTGCCGGTAGTCGTAGTCGTCCGGGTCGGGCATCGGCCACGCCCGGACCTCCTCGACCGTTGCGTCTCGCAGCGGGAAATCGCAGTAGTCCCAGTAGCCGCCGGTCTCGTGTTCAATCCATTGCATCCGGGCGCCCCACTCGTCGATGCGTCGGTCGGGCAGGTCGGCGTGTAGTTTCGGACCGGTATAGGGCGGGGAGATGTGGCGGAAATCGATGGACAGGGCATCGAGCAGCCCCTCGTTGTCGTCCGGAGCCAACCCGAAATGCTCCTTCAACCGCCCGTCGATCCCGGGATTCGCCGAGTAATCCAAGGGAACACGGTCCGGATCCCGGCGTGCGAAGCACTGCTGTACGCGTTGTTTCGGCGTCAATGTCCCGGTCTCGTGGTTACCGCCGGTCTGGGATATCACCTGTATCTTCGCCGCTCGGTGGGGTGGATGTTTCGGGATGGAGAGATCGCGGCGGGCGATGAATCCGCCGCTCGATCCGCGGCAGGATGGCGATGACAATCAGGGCGAGGAGGGTGCTGGCGATGCCGAGGAAGTAAAGGCCCATGCCGAGCGCGAGGCCCACGGCGGTGAGCACCCACAGCCCGGCGGCCGTGGTCAGCCCGTGTACCGAGCTCCCCTGGGTGAAGATGACGCCGCCGGCGATGAAACCGATCGCCAGCATCGAACCCTGGACGATCCGCATCGCGTCGGCGTGCTCGAACTGCTTCGCGATCTCCAGGGTGACCAGGGTGAACAGGCAGGCGCCCACGCAGATGAGGATATGGGTGCGGAGGCCGGCCCGCTTGTCCCGGACCTCGCGCTCCCACCCTACAATGGCACCACAGAGCAGTGCCAGAATCAGACGGACGAGATAATACAGCGGCTCAACTAGAGAATCAGGCACAAACAAGCCCTCCTGGCCACAGCCGCAAGGGGTGCGGCGTCACTTGCTGCAATCCCAACAGCCCGCACTCCGGCGCAAAGAGTGCCCCGGCTCATTGGAATCGGAACGCGGTCAAGATATCCCGGCGTCGGCCGGTGGCCGAACGAACAGTGCTGCTGCGGCTCCGGTTCTACGAGAGCACTTTCTTCGCAGCATCGACGTCGTCCACGCCGACTACCACCGCGGCCTCTTCGCCCGCCCGGCCGGTGGACCCGTACACGAACTGCACGTTGACCTTCTTGGCGGCCAGGGCGCCGGCCGCTTCGGCGAGGGCGCCCGGCTCGTTGGGCAGGTCGACGAGCAGCACCCGCGCGGTCACGAACGAGAGCTTCGACTTCTTCAGGGCGTCGCGCGCCGCCGACACTCCGTCGACCACCAGGCGAACCACGCCCTGCTCGGTGGTCTCGGCCACCGAGATGGCCACGATGTTCACCTTCGCCCGTGCCAACCGTCGGCAGAGCTTTCCGAGTTCGCCCGGCTTGTTCGGCAGCATCACCGAGAACTGAGTTGCCGCTTTCATAATACACCTCCTTCTTCTGTGGGCCGCAGACGATCCCGCAGCCCGACACTGACACACAGACAGGCGGCCCGGCGGCCGCCTACAACGCCAGAAAATTGCGAAGGAGTTTCCGGCCCTCGGGGGTCAGGAACGACTCGGGATGGAATTGAACCCCTTCGATCGGATAGTCCTTGTGACGAAAGCCCATCAGTTCGCCCCGGTCGGTGGTCCGGGCGGTGATCTCGAAGCAGTCCGGCAGCGATTCCTCCCGGACGATCAGCGAGTGGTATCGTGTCGCCTCGAACGGGTTCTCCAGCCCCTCGTAGATCGTTCGTCCGTCGTGCTCGATCAGCGAGGTCTTGCCGTGCATCAGACGCTCGGCCCGGACGACCTCCGCTCCGAACACCGCTCCGACGCACTGGTGGCCCAGGCAGACGCCGAGGATGGGCACCTTGCCCGCGAAGTGGCGGATCACGTCGTTCGAGATGCCGCCCTCGCGAGGCGTGCAGGGGCCGGGCGATATGACGATGCGGTCCGGCCCGGCGTCCTCGATGGCGGGCACCGACACCCGGTCGTTCCGGTACACTCGAATCTCGGCCTCGAGCTCGCCCAGCCGCTGGACGAGGTTATAGGTGAACGAGTCGTAGTTGTCGATGATGACGGTCAAACTCTATACTCCGCTCTGAAGGGCGAACCGATGAAAAATCATACAACGGCAACAGGCCGGTGTCAAATCCGCGTTCCGGTTCCGGATGGCCGGATGCCGCCCGGGGCGGGTTCGGGGGCCGTCGCGCTCGCTGCGTTGCTGGAGCGGATCAATCGCCGTTGTCAGCCGACTTCGGGTCTGCCATCGCTTCGAGGTCTGCCGCCAGGTCCGACGGGCGGATGCTGCGGAGCACGTCGCGGACCTCGGGCGACCGGGCGAGCCGGCGGGTGACGGGGCTGGAACTGACGCGGGCGATCGCCCGCGGATCGCCGCCCCGGCACCGGTCGATGAGCGCCAGGTACTCCGCGTCGTCGAGCGCCGCCTCGACGGCGGGTACGTCGAGCAGCCGGACCAGGTCGTGCTTCTCGGCCAGCCGGACGTGCTCGGCCCGCGACGCGTTCAAGATCAACACCAGCGCCCGGACCTCGCGGGGAACATCGCCAACGGTTCCGGTGAGACTCCGGAACCGACCGCCGACCAGCCCGGCGATGTCTTCGCACGCACGCCGGACCCCGGCCGACCCCGTGCCGGCGGTGACCTGAGGAGCTCCCCCGTTCTGCTCGTCGAGAGGCAGCAGAACGGCCCCAGCGGACGCGGCGACCACGCAGAGAAGAACGGCGGCGAGAACACCCGTCCCGGCCCCGCCGATGCGATCGAACCGGCGCGGCCAGGCGGCCCATCGGCCTTCGGAACGGGCCAGCCGATAACCGGCCCACATCAGGGCGACGGCCAGGACCGCCGCCCCCGCCACGCCGCCGGCGAACAGCACGTGAGAACCGGGCGGCCCCACCGGCAGCAGTCCGAGCAGGCAGAGCAGTCCGCCGACCGCGCCTGCCAGCAGGCAGCGGCCGAGCGTGGCGACGAGGCCCCGGCGATAGCCCAGCCAGCCGAACAGGCCGATGGTCAGGACGACGCCGGTGATGGCCGCCGCGTAGGATATCATTCGATGCCCTCGATGTCCTCGACGTGCAGCCAGTGATGCGTCACCATCCGGCCGCCGTCGCGGTAGGTCCGGCTGCGGAATTCGCGGACCGCCCCGAGCGAGTGCAGGACCGCCGTAAACACGTCGTGGACGACCGTGATCTCTTCGCGCTCAACGTCCGGCCGGTCGGCCTGTGCCTTTCCGAGTTCGAGCAAGGTGTCCGCCTGTGCCCCGAGGTAATTCCACAGCCCGAGCAGGTCCGCCCGGGCCACGCTTCCCGCCGGCCGATCGAGTTCGACCTGCACGGGCGGGGGCGGGTCCTGCCGCGGCACGGTCTCGGCGGCCAGCAGCGTCGATGTGCTCAGAACGAGCACGTCGTCGACGAACAGCGCGCAGAGGGTGAGGTCTGCACTCAGTTCGATCCCCGATATCGGCCAGTAGTACATCGTGTGTCCGTGTACCTGTCGCTGCACCGGCCTGGGGATAGCGAACTCTTCGGGGAAGGGGGCCTGCAGGTCCCTGCGGGCCTTGTCGATGGCCTCGTTGATCGCATCGGCACACCGGGAAATGCCCCGCTTGAACTGCTCTACGTCGTGCAGCCGTAAGGCGAGGGCCAGCCGGGGCAGGTCGAACCGATCGACGCCCGGTGGCAGGTCGGGTATCCCGGGCAGCCGTCCCCGGCCGTCCAGCACGGCCATCAATTCGGTGGCGTCGGCCGCCGGGATGAGGTCCTCGCGGATAGCGGCATCGAGCTCGGGAAACAGCGGGCGGACGATCTCCATCGCGGCGGCGTAGAATCCCGCCTCCTCCGGCGAGAGTTCTGGCTTGAGGAAGTCCTCGAGGTAGCCCTCGCCGAGCTGTGCAACAGTGGCGAGCAGGTCGTAGACGCCGGAGATCGGTTTTAACCGTGCAGCCGTGTAGATGAGCGGGTCGGCGGTCCTGTGCTCGATGATCGACAGCGGTTCTCGCGGGTCCAGCACACTGCCTTCGGCCGGCCACTCGAACTTGTACGACTCGATTCCGACCCGCTCGAACGAGAAGGCCAGTTGCCCCATCGGCGGCCTCATCGCATCGTCGAGGACCGCCGCCACGTTGTCGATGTCCGCGATGATGCGTTCCTCGAGTGTCTCGTCGCCCTGGGCGATCAGCGGTGCGGCCTTCTCGAAGGCGTCGCGGAGCAGGGCGGGGCTTATGGTCCCGGCTCGGGTGACGGCCTCGGACTGGTACGAGATGTCGACGGGGGCGCTGTGGGCGTGGGTCCGGAGCGGCTCGAAGGTCGCCGATGCAGCCAGCGACGGGGCCTCCCCCCAGCGCTCGACCAGCCCGATGTCCGAGCCGACCGAGAGCAGGAGGTAACCGTCGCGGATGCCGACCGCCAACACGAGTCGAAGGCCGCCCAGCCATTCCAGAAGCTCCCGGCCCTGTGCGAACGGGATTCCGGACTCGAGAAAATCGGTCGCCATCTCCCGTTTTACGTCGTCCGGGATGTCGTCACCGGTCAGCTCGAAGACGTAAAACGTATCGTCCCCGATCTCCCGTGTTTCCAGCCGTCCCACCGGGGC
>PWKM01000261.1 GCA_003559755.1 Planctomycetota bacterium | reverse complement strand
GAGCCGGACGCGATGGCCGAGATCGCCGCCCAGGTCGCCGACCGGTACCGAATCCTCAAGATAAAGGTCGGGGGCGAGCGGGACCTCGAGTGTCTGGAGGCGATCCGAAAGGCGACCGACTTGCCCATCCGGGTGGACGCAAACGCGGCGTGGACCGGCGAGGAGGCAGTCCGGAACATCGAGGCGATGGCCCCGTTCGCCATCGAACTCGTCGAACAGCCCTGCGCACGGGAAGACCTCGACGGGCTTCGCCGGGCACGGGAGGCCTCACCGATCCCGGTCATCGCCGACGAAAGCTGCCATACCGCAGACGACGTGGACCGGCTGGCCGGGGTCGTGGACGGCGTCAACATCAAGCTGGTGAAGAGCGGCGGGCTGTGCGAAGCCGTGCGCATCGTACAGAAAGCGCAAGAGCTCGGCCTGATGCTGATGGTCGGGTGCATGACCTCGAGCTCGCTGGCGATCACCACGGCCGCCCACATCGCCGGATGGATGGACTTCATCGACCTCGACGGCAACCTCCTGCTGGCCGACGACCCGTTCGCGGGGGCGACCGTCGAGGAGGGGACGCTCCGGATTCCCAACGCACCGGGGCTGGGCGTGACCGGCTGACCGACCGGCCGAATCGGCAGAAGAATTGACGGAGGTGAACAGCCAATGCGAGCGGTGGTCATACAGAGCCCCCGGAAGGTCCAACTGGTGGAGATGGCCCGACCGATGCCGAAGGAAGGGCAGGTCCTGGTGCGGGTCCGCGTCTGCGGCGTGTGCGGAACCGACGTACACATCTACAAGGGCGAGTACCTGGGCGACTACCCGGTGATCCCCGGCCACGAGTTCGCCGGCGAGGTGGTCGAGGTCGGCCCGGGGGTCAAAGGATTCGAGCGGCACGACCGGGTGGCCGTCGAGCCGAACATCAGTTGCGGGAGCTGCCGGTTCTGCCGCCTGGACGAGCCGAACTTCTGCGAGAACTGGCGGGCGATCGGAGTCACCCGCCCCGGGGCGATGGCCGAATACGTCGTGGTGCCCGCCTCGGCCGCGTTCGCCATCGGCGACCTGGACTACGAGGCGGCGGCGTTCATGGAACCGCTCTCCTGCGTACTGCACGGGATGGAGAAGCTGAACGTTCGCTCCGGCGAGAGCGTGCTGATTATCGGGGCCGGGCCGGTCGGCCTGCTCCTCGGCCAGGTGGCCCGGGCGAGCGGGGCGGCAAGGGTCGTGTTCGCGGACCGGATCGCGTCGCGGCTCGAACGGGCCGCCGAGCTGGTCGCCGACCGCGTCGCGGATACCTCCGAGAGCTGGCAGCCGGCCGAGACCCCCGGCGGATACGACGCCGTCATCGAGGCGACCGGAGCGCCGTCGGTGTTCGAGCGGAGCATCGACCTGGTCCGGCACGGCGGACGCATCCTCGTCTTCGGAGTCGCCCCGCGCGATGCGACGGCCCGCGTCCGGCCGTTCGACCTCTTCCGCAAGGGGCTGAGCGTCCTGTCGAGCTACACGTCGGTCAGGAACTCGGAGCAGGCGCTCGAACTGCTGCGGAACGGCCGAGTGCGGGTCGACCGGCTGGTCACGCACCGGCTGCCGCTCGACGGGTTCGAGAAGGCGATGGAGCTGCTGGCCGATCCCGAGGGGACGATGAAGGTCCAGATACTGCCCGGCGAGTGACCGGCCGGGCGTCACCGGATGAGGAAGGCATAGACGCGGCTCTCGTCGGCACCCCAGGTGTCGCCGAGGGTGAACCGGACGCCGGTCAGTTCGGCATCGACGGGGTATCGGACGTGCCGCTGGTGGTTGGCCTCCTGGTGGATGAGCCGCCGCCAGTCGTGCTCGATCCGCCCGTCGATCCGGAAGGCACGCGGCATCGCGTCGGGCAGGGAGGTCCGTTGATCGTCGGCCTGGTGATAGCTCATCGTGACGTTCTGATCGAGCCCGCTGTCGAGGACCAGGGCGACCTCGCTCACCATCCGAGGCCGGTCGAAGCTGTAGGTGATGGTATCGCCGGCTCGGCAATCCCAGGCGTGGGTGTCTTCGGCCACCGGCCGGTTGATCCCGTCGCGGACCGGCTCGGGGTCGCCCCTCGATGACTCGAGCACGGCGGAGCGGGTCAGTTCGGGGAGTTCCTGGACGATCCACGGCAGGTAGCAATCGTCGTCGAGCAGCGCCTGCTGGAGTTCGCCCACGTGGTCGAGCAGGCCGCGCGGCCCGGTGCCGCGAGCGGCGGCCATCGCCGCGGCCGTGCCGACCGCCTGGCCCATGCTGCAGGCGGTCCCCATCACCCGGGTCGAGCTCATCGCGGCGTGGGTACAGCTCGCGTTGCGTCCGGCGAACATCAGGTTCGCGATGTTCCTCGAGTAGAGGCAGCGGTAGGGGATGCCGTAGGGGGATGGTGCGGGGTGCCAGACCGTCGCCGGTTCGCCCAGCTCGACGGCCCGGAACCCGGCGGGATGGTGGTCGTCCATCGTCCAGCCGCCGTAGGCGACGAGGTCGTCGAACCGGCCCTCGGCCTCGATGTCGTTCTGTGTGAGGATGTGGTCGCCGACGAACCGGCGGCTCTCCCGCTTGCCCGGGAGAAACTGCACCCAGTCGAGCGCCCAGTTGGCGGCCGCCTCGCTGTGGTGGGGGCAGTGGTTCTTGACGTGGTCCCAGACGCCGTAGGCGAGGGCGAGCAGGTCGTGGCGGAGCCGTTCGGTGTCGTGGATGCTGTGGCCCTCGCCGCCCAGCTCGACCCACCAGTAGCCCATCTCGAACCAGCGATGGCGGCGCTCGCCGCCGGGCAGCTCGTCGCAGTGGTCGAACGCCTCGGCCCAGTGCGGCGGGATGAACGGGACCGGGGCGTCGTGTTTTCGCGTCTGGAACAGGCAGGTCATCCCCATCGTCCGGTCGTCGGCCTTCTCCGGGGCGATCGACTCGCCGAACTCGTCCCGCCCCTCGCGGCCCATCCGGTATTCGGCCCCGGTCAGCGGGGCGAGCACTCCGTCGCCCGAGCAGTCGGCGAACAGCGGAGCCCGGACGGTGTGTCGGGTCTCGGTGGTCGTCTGCCAGCCGGAGATCGTGGCGATCCGGTCGCCGTCCATCTCGGCCTCGTTGCACGAGCAGTTGAGCAGCAGGGTGATATGGGGATGCAGGCAGAGCTTTTCGTAGAGGATGGTGTCCCAGACCGAGAAGCTGCGCTGGGGGTTGCGATAGAGGTTCTCCATCCGGAGTTCCTCGAGGATGCCGGTCTCCCGCATGTTCGGGAACTTGTTGTGGCGGTCGGCCCCCTGGACATGCACCCGGCATTCGGACGAGGCGTTCCCGCCGAGAACGGGACGGTCCTGCACCAGGGCGACGTCCGCACCGTGCCGGGCGGCGGCGAGGGCGGCGGTCAGGCCGGCCATCCCCCCGCCGACCACACACACATCGACCTCGTGGGTGAGTTGTCTGAATGCTCTGTTGGCCATGGCAGTCCCCTCAAAGCGATGAGAATCGGATATATGCACACAGGATAGCCGTTCGCGGCTCGTCTGCCAAGCATATTCCGAATTCTAGCGACCGAACCTGCCGCGAAAACGTCCCCGCGCTTGACTTGCCGGTGTATGGCAATAGAATCAAATGATTCGAAATAATGGGGTAAGGCCCCCCGTTTATGACAATCGAGGTCGTGATGCAAGATATTGCTGTGTATGATTGTACGCTGCGCGACGGCAGCCAGGGCGAGGGCATCGTGTTCTCGGCCGAGGACCGCCTCCTGATCGCCCAGAAGCTGGACGAGATGGGGTTCGACTACATCGAGGGCGGGTTCCCCGGTGCGGCGAAGAAGGACGCGGACTTCTTCGTGAGAGCCCGGGAGCTCGACCTGAAGCACGCAAAGCTGGCGGCCTTTACAAGCACCCGCCGGCCGAAGCAGACCCCGGAACGGTCGCCCGGCCTGAAGGCGGCGATCGAGTCCGGGGCGCCGGTGGCCACCATCTTCGGCAAGAGCTCCGTGCTGCACGTGGAGAAGGTGCTCAACACCACCCCGTCGGAGAACCTGAGGATGATCGAGGACTCGTGCCGGTTCGCCCGCGAGCACGACCTCGAGGCCGTGTACGACGCGGAACATTTTTTCGACGGTTTCAAGCTGGACCCCGAGTACACACTGAAGACGCTGGAGGCGGCGGCGAACGGCGGGGCCGAGGTGCTCGTGCTGTGCGATACCAACGGCGGTTCGCTGCCCTGGGAGATCGGAGAGATCGTGGCCGAGGTGGCCGAGCGGTTCGACCTGCCGCTGGGCATCCACACCCACAACGACGCCGGGCTGGCCGTGGCCTGCTCACTGACCGCGGTGAAACACGGATGCAGCCATGTCCAGGGCACGGTGAACGGGTACGGCGAACGATGCGGGAACGCCAACCTGTGCACCATCATCGCCAATCTCGAGCTGAAGATGGCCCGGCGGACGATCGGCAAGCGGAAGCTGACCAAACTGCGAGACCTGTCGCGCTATGTCTCCGAGATGGCGAACCTGCCCCACCCGAAGAACCTGCCGTATGTCGGCGAGAGCGCGTTCGCCCACAAGGGCGGGATGCATATCGACGGGGTGCGGAAGGAGCCGAGCACGTTCGAGCACGTCCCGCCCGAACGGGTGGGCAACGCCCGCCGCCTGCTCATCTCGGAGTTGGCGGGCCGGTCGTCGATGCTCGATCGGCTGTCGAAGTACCGCACGGAACTGAAGAAGGATTCGCCCGAGGTCAAGCAGCTCATCAAGGAGCTGGTCGACCTGGAGAACAGCGGGTATCAGTACGAGGGGGCCGAGGCCTCGTTCGACCTGCTTATCCGCAAGGCGTTCGGCCTCCGCCAGGAGCTGTTCCATCGCTGCGGTTTCCGGATCATGTCCGAGCGGCGAGAGGACGGGTCGATCCTGTCCGAGGCGACCATCAAGGTCCGCCTGGGCGAACGCGAGGTGCACACGGCGGCCGAGGGCAAGGGGCCGGTCAGTGCGATCGACAACGCCCTCCGAAAGGCGCTGATGGAATTCCACCCCGAGATCGAGAACATCTCGCTGGTTGACTACAAGGTGCGGGTGATCGAGAGCACCAGCGGCACCGGCAGCGACGTGCGGGTGCTCATCGAGTCGACCGACGGCCGGGAGCGATGGGGGACGGTCGGCGTGTCGCACAACATCATCGAGGCGAGTTACATCGCCCTGCTGGACGCCATCGAGTATGGCCTGTTGTTGTCGAAACAGACGGAAGCACACAAGAAACAGGCGAGGAAATGATGCCGCCCGCGCCGTCGGCGCGGCGGGGCCTCGCGGGAAGGAAATGTTTCGTTTTTTCCCCATGCCAGCCCAACATGTTGATTTAAATCCCCATGTCTCGCGGCTCGACCCAGGCCGCTTTTCGCTCTCCGAAGTATCTTTGATTTTTAATACGCTGTCAGATAAGAGGTTGTGGGTTCGGTCGAATTTCGGTCGGATTTGCGCGAGTTTCCGGCACGATATTTGCACAGTATTTCTGCGGCGGGTGCGAAGTGAAACAGGAATTGGGAGGGATTTGTTATGTCGAGGCAGACAGGGAGGGGGAGAGCGGAATGAGTTCTTCCGAAAGGGAAAGGAGGCGGGACAAACGGCTCCAACTGGCACTGCCCGTCCGGTTCTCTAACCAGGGCGCGGACAGCTTGTCTCAGATTCCGGGCATGACCAGGAACGTCAGCTCGGGCGGAGTGTACTTCGAGGCACCTCGTGGGCACGTCGAGTCCGGAGACGTCGTCTGGCTGCGAATCGGTGTCCAAAGCCGAGACGCCGAAGACGACTTCTCGGAATTGACGCTGGTCGGGAGCGGTGTGGTCCGCAGGGTGGAGCCGCTTTCCTCTGACGAATACCCAGAGGAAATCAACCCGGGAGGCCTATCGGGCATCGCTCTCCAGTTCCAGCAGCGGCCGACCATCCGGCTGCGGTCGCTCGAGCGGTTCCTGAGAAACGACGCCGAGCACTGACCGCGCATACCGGCGGACAGGTGCTATTGCAAACGGCCCGGCGATGGTGCTTTTTTGAAACATGGCCCGCAATCATGTTGCTTTTTCGAAACAT
>PWKM01000108.1 GCA_003559755.1 Planctomycetota bacterium | reverse complement strand
TCCCTGCCTGTCCGGGGCGGCTTCCTTACAATCATACCTCACGCTCCGTCATGAGATACGCAATCGGCGGCCTCAACTTGCCGGACGGCTCGGGCCTTCGTGCTCGACGACGAGGCCGGCCGGAGCCGAGCGGAGGTAGCCGGTCCAGTCATCCATCCCCTCGCCGGTGATCGACGAGAGCGGGAAGACTCGGATTTTGCTGTTGATCTTGCGGCAATCGCCCGCCGCCCGGTCCAGGTCGTAGTTCAGGTGGGGCAGCAGGTCGATCTTTGTGAACACCGCGGCGTCGGCCCGTGCGAAGACGCCCGGGTACTTGGCCGGCTTCTCATCGCCCTCGGGGGTGCTGAGCACGGCGATCTTCAGGTGCTCGCCCAGTTTCGGCTCGGACGGGCAGATGAGGTTGCCCACGTTCTCGATGACCAGCAGGTCGAGCTCGTCGAGGTCGAGTTCGGTCAGCGCTCGCGACACCATGGCGGCGTCCAGCCGACAGGCCCCCTCGGTCTCGATCTGTGCGGCCGGCGCACCCGCCCGCCGGATGCGGTCGCGGTCGAATGTGGTCTGGACATCGCCCTCGATGACGCCGATGCGGAGCGGCGGGCTGCCGTCGGCCGGGCCGGCCAGCGCGGCGATGGTGTGCTCCAGCAGGGTGGTCTTCCCGCATCCGGGCGATCCGATGAGATTGAGGGCGAGCACGCCCGCCTCCTCGATCTTCCGCCGGTTTGCCAGGGCGATCTCGTCGCCCTTGTCGATTACGATCTTCTCCAGCTCAATCCGCTTCGCCATTTCGCTCCACCACAATCAGTTGACGGACCAGCACCGTGTCTCCGGCGACGTATTCGCGCTCGAAGCCGCTGCAGGCGGGGCAGGGTTCGACGAGGTTCTCGGCCTCGTACTCGTGCCCGCACGCACATCGCGCCCGGGCCGGCACGGACTCGATGTTCCAACAGCCGAGCGAGACGCCCTCGGCCTTCGCCACCTCGCCCAGTGCGAAGTCCAGTGCTTCCGGATTCACGCACGACAGGGCGCCGACCTCGATGGTCAACCCCTCGACGGCCCGGCCCGCCGCGTGTTCGGCCACGGCCCGGCAAATATCCGCCGCCACGCTCAATTCATGCACGGTTACGCCTCCGGCCCCAATTATCGGGGAAACGGATACCCGGCGCAAGGTGCGGGCGGGCGCCGGCGGTCATTCCGGTGCGCCGCCGGCAGGACGCCCCCGTATCGGAGACCTGCGCCCCGCCGGCCCGAATTTATGAGGAAAACAGCTTGCGAGAGGCCACAATTTTGATAGGATATAATTTTACCGGCACAGTGGTGAGATGAGGCCGATGAGGAATTTCTGGTGGCTGGCGGCTGTTGTGGCCGTACTTGCGGCTTCCTGTGATGGCCCGCAGGAGGCGGCGGCCTCGGCAACCGCGGAAAAAACGGTCGAAGACCGGCTGGCGGAATGGAACGCCTACCAATACCGCCAGATTCGGACGGTGCGCGCCCAGACCGCCAACTTCGAGGTCGATGTGCCGGTCCTCCCCCACGGGGCAGAGGTCCGGTTCCTGTTCCATCTCCAACCGGTCGAGGACGGCTCCTCCTACCAGGACTACTACGCGCTCTCGGCGACGCGATCCGGCATCGCCCTGTACAAGGTCGAGTGCGGGATCGAGATGCCGATGGCACGCTGGGAGCCGGAGGGCTGGGCCCCGTTCGCCGACCCCCAGCGAGTGACGATCATGCGCCGCCGGGGCAGCATCGACGTGGTCGTGGGCAGCCGGCGGGCGCTGCACCTCTGGGACGAGACGTTTACCGGCGGGCTCGCCGCGATCGGCATGCGGGGGATGCCGGACGGCGTCGATTCCCAGCCGGTCGCCCGAACCCGATACGTGGGCGAAATCCACGCCCGCGACGATTTCGTGCGCACCGAGGACGAGGTCGGCGCCTGGCGCACGATGGCCGGCAAATGGCACCCGAAGTTCCCCACCAACCCCGGCCTCAGCGCGAACTCGTTCGTTTTTGTCGGCAAGCCGGACGACGATGGGCCGGGCATGACCGTGCTCGGCGAGTCCTGGTGGGACGACTACTCGGTCGAGGTCTCGGTCAGCCCGGTCGGATGCTCCACGCTGGGCCTGCTGTTCCGGTACGTCGATGACGACAACCACTATATGGTCCGTCACAAGGGGGCCGGGGACTCCACGCTGCTCCAGCTTGTGCGGGTGCGCGACAGCGTGGAAACGGTTCTCGCCGAGCAGGGAGTTCGGCTGGCCACGAACGAGTGGTACCGCATCGCGGTCGAGGCCTCCGGGCGGCGGATACTCGTGCGGCTCGACGGCCGCGAGTTCTTCGACGTCGGCGACCACGCGTTTTCGTTCGGGCGAATCGGGCTGTATGTCGCCGATCCGACCGGCGAGAACGACGAGATCGGGGCGGAGTTCGACGACCTGGTGGTACGGGGCAGCCCGGACCGCCGCGACCTGTTCGAGAACCAATCGCTCGCCCGGCTGGTCAGGGGCGGGGACTGGCAAATCGACCCGGTCGAGAACCACCTGATGGCAACCGGCCCCCAGGTCCTCGATCGGATGCCATACGGCAAGCTGATCGGGGGGAACGACGACTGGAAAGAATACACCGTAGAAACGACCGTACTCCCCGAAACCACCGGCCGGGTCGGAGTCGTCGGGCGATACCGGGACGAACTGTCCTACGACTTTTTCGACCTGGACCCGCAGACCGGCGAGTGCCGCCTGGTCCGCGTTCGCGACGGGCAGCCGACCGTGGCCGCCCGAGCCGAGGTCGAACTCCCCGACGGGCCGTACCGGCTGGCCCTGGCATCCCGACACGGGGTCATCGCCGGGTCGCTCGACGGCCGCACCGTGGTCTCGCACTTCGACGACAGCTTGCCCGGCGGGCGGATCGGGCTGCTGGTCGGCCGGAACGCCGAGGCCCGGTTCGACGACCTCACCGTCCGGTTCTCACGGCCGTCGAGCACGCGGGAGACCTTCGTCGATGCGTTCGCCCACGAGACCACGATGGCAAACTGGGCGTCGCCCGGCAGCGACTGGAACCGGACTGCGGCCTACATCCACGACGAACGCCGGGCCGTCTATTGGCATCGCGGCGACTTCCCCGGCGGCGTCGGCCTCCGCGTCGGAGCCGACTTCCCGGCACAGAATAACGCGGCGCTCCGCATCTATACCTGCGCGAGCGGCGAGCCGGGCAACCGCGTGCGGGCCAACCGGGGCCGGATGGCCCACGGCTACGAGCTGGCGGTGACGTCATCGCCCGACGACGGCGAGGCGGAGATCGCCCTGTATCGGAACGGCGAGCGCGTCGAGTCCGCCAACCTGCCCGCCCTGCGGAGCGGCCATCACATCGCGCTCCGCCGGGTGGAAGACTACCTGCTGGCCGAGCTCGACGACCGGGCCGTGCTCGCCTATCGGGACACGTCGCCGCTCACCGGGCACTTGGTCGGGTATTCGATCGATGAAGTCGAGGTCGATCCGGCGAACATCGAGCTGTTCGCCGACAATCAGCTCGTCTATTCGTTCACCCGGGCGATGGTGGACTGGCGGACCGCCGGCGGGGTGTGGGAGGTAACGAACCGCTGGGAGTGCGACCCGCGCTGGTCGTTCGTCTGCGGGGACAACCGCGAGGGGGTCGCCGCCATGTGGAACAAACACCGAATCCACGGCGATGTCGCCCTCGAGTATGCCGTCAGCATCCGCCACCGGCGCGGGGGCAGCGGCGGATACGAGGCGTTCGTCAGCGACATGAACTCGGTCATCTGCGGCGACGGCGAATCCCTCAACTCCGGATACGGGTTCATCTACGGCGGCTGGAACAACAGCAAGTCCGCGATTACCCGGAACGGGAAAGTGGTCGCCGAGACGGACACCGCCATCCCCATCAGCGGGTTCCATCGCCGGTGGTTCTACGTCCGTGTGGTCAGGCGCGGCGCCCAGCTCCGGTTCTACGTCGACGGCAACCTCCTCCTGGAGTACGAGGACCCCGACCCCCTGCCCGACACCGGCCAGGTCGCCCTGTGGACGTGGGAAAACGGCCTGATGGTCGGCCGCGTCCGGATCACCGCCGATAAAATCGGCGAAAAAGAGGTCTTCACCCACGACCTGCCCGGTGAAAGCGTTACGATCTATGAGCTCGCCGCCATCGAGGAGAGACTCGAAGGGCTGCTGGACTCTATCGATGCGGCCGCCGCCAAAGGCGACCTCGCCGGAGCCATGCAGTTGGCACAAGCAGCACGGCAAGACGACCTCCTCAAGCGGGTCCCCGGTCTCCCGGAGAGAATCATCGCTGTGTGCGAACTCCTCCCGGAAGTCAACGCCAGGCCCGAGGCGTGGGACCCGGCAAAGCCGGACCGGGCCATTGCCGGGGCGCTGCTGGCGTCCGCCGTCGGAAACGTGGAGATGCTGGACGCGGCCCTGGACGTCGCCGGGGGGCATCCGCTCCACAAGCACTACGAGCAAAAACTGCATGCCCTCGAACAGCCCCAGCACACCCAGGTGCAGCCGACTGCCACTCAACCACGCAGGCCCGCGCCGGACCTGGAGGGCCTGATCCTCCACTACCAGTTCGACGAAAAACAAGAGCGGGTCATCGACTCAGGCCCCAACGAACGCCGCGCCAAAGCGGTCAACCTGGGCTGGACCGCCGAGGGGAAGGTCGGAGGGGCGGCCGTCTTCGATGGCCGCACGTCCTATGTCGATATCGGCAGGGACCACGACCTGCCCCAGCGTGATAATTACAGCATCTCGGTGTGGTTCCTCAACGACGGCGAGGGCGACTGGGGCCGGGGCTACGGCCAGAAAATCTTCGACAAGACCATCTTCTACCACGATTTCTATCTCGCCCTGCGCCGCAATGGGCGGTTGACTTTTTTCACGCACACATTACAGGGGGGACGCGGGACGCTGGTCGACGAAAAGGAACGTGATTTCCGTGACGGAAAGTGGCATCACTGTGTCATCGTCAAGGAGGGGGCCAGAGGCCGGATGTACGTAAACGGCGAACTCGTCGGCGAAGGGACCAACCTGCAGAACGTCGAGCACAACGGACCGTTCCTGCTCGGCTACTCGAAATCGCAAGATCACTTCCAGAGGAAATACTGGAGCGGGAAGCTCGACGAATTCATGGTGTTCGACCGGCCCCTGTCGGAGAACGAGGTGACGCAACTCTGGGCGTGGGGCAACGCGGAGCTGGCAGAACTGCAATAACACCACCACAACCACCGGGGGAGCCCATCAGCCCGACACCGGACGGCCGGCCGCGCCCTTTAATGAGAGTTCCGCTCGTCCCAACTCACGTGAGGCCGGGCATCGTGGTCTCGACGCCGGACTGCTCAGCGACCTCGATGAGCTTCCGGTAGGTCTTGACTTTGATGGTATCGGCGTAACTCTCCGTCCACAACTGAGCCCGGTACAAAAGGGACAGATACACCGGGCCGTCGCGTACCTCAATAGCAAAGCCGGGGCAGTGCTTCAGAATCCGCTTGCAAAAAGCCGACACTCCTTTGATCAACGATCCGACAATCTCGTTGGTCTCCCGGCTGTAATAAACCGTGACCAGCCCGTCCAAACGCTCAGCATAGAAGTCATCATCAGAAATCAGGAACTCGATGCAGTCTCCATCAGGATCATAAGTCGCTGTCGGTTTGAACTCGGCGTCTGGGCCAGCCATTTCCAGCACACGCTCAGCGAACTCGCTAGGCGACATTGCATTCATAATGCCCTCCTGTCGAACCGGTTCTGGTAGCCCTGTGGAAGACAGGGATCATCTTCGTCACACGCATACCAGTACCACAAATAGGCCATCTTTTCGCTGTTGACGAAAACCAAGAATACTTGGGCTGGCCACGGCGATATTTCCAAACCGTCCTTATTGAACGCGCGGGTTGGCACACCAGAATAACACAGCCAACCATCGCTCTCGTTGTCCAGGTCTTCCTCGCGGTTCAAACCCTCAAAGATTGCCGCCGGCCTTGTCAAAATCTCCGGAACGACAAAGGCGGCTTCCTTGATCTGGCCTTTGCTCCGACTGGCCACGGGATGGAGTCGTTCATA
>PWKM01000297.1 GCA_003559755.1 Planctomycetota bacterium | reverse complement strand
GAGCCGTCGTCCACGACTCGAACGCACATCCACTGCCAACCGGACCCGTTTAACGTCCGTTCTCACCCCATCAAAATCTCTATCGCCGGAATTGGGTCGGACGGCAGATGATCCGCCCCACCAGCCGCCCGTTTCCGATGTCATGCTCCCTGAGCAACTGCTATTGACGGTCCTTCGGTTCGTCGTTCGGCGTGTCGAAATCCGGGACGGCCCCCGCCTCTTGTTCCAGCCACATTGAGCTTTTGTCTCCCTCGACGACGATGGATTTGAGCTCGCGGGCGATGCGGGTGATGTTGGTGATGATCTCTCGCAGCAGCGTTCGGTCTTCGTCGGAGAGCGACGACTCCTGCTCGAGCAGGGTCTGGCTCTTGCTGAGTATTTCGTCCAGGGGGCCGGTCAGGCGATCGACGGCATTCCGGGTGAGTTCACCGAGTGCGGCGTGGTCCTTCTGTTCGATGATTGCTCGCTTCTGCTCGGCAATCCGAACAACCATCTCGTTATACATCGAGTAGAGGTCGGAGAACTCGTTGTTCGGGTCCGGCCCCTCGATTCTGGCCAGGTCGCCCTCGCGGATGCGATACTCGTGCATCCAAAGTGTGTGCAGCGGCTGGTGCACCTTGTAGCGAAGAACCATGTGCACGACAAATATCATGGCAAGGAGGGTGATCGCGACGAGCGAGAACGTCGATAACATCAGACGGTCGGCCAGGGTGGCCACCGGAGTCAGCGGGTGCTTCATCATCAGCGCCCCGGTCCGGTCCGAGCTGAGAGGATCGACCGGGAAGGCCAGAGCCAACTGGATTTCGCCCTTGATTACTCGGACAACCGGCGTGTCGTCTTCCTGACTCAGGGCAAGTCCCACCATCGGATCGTTTGGCCGCAGGCCGCCTGTCCCTGCCAGGACTTCGCCCTCGCCGTCGACGATGAGCACGGCGTGCCCGGCCTCGTCCATATACTCAATCGCCTCGGCATACTGGCGGGCGATATCGAGCAATTGGGCGTCGGTCTCGGCCTGCGAAAGACGCGAGCGGAGCAGCCACGCCTGGCGCTCCAAGTTCTCTCGGATGTTGTCGGTCAGGACCCGACGCTCGATCTGGTATTGATAGTAGAAGGAACTCAAACTTAGAAAGATGATGGCAAGCCCGAGACTGAGCGTAAGCTGGCGGAGCAAACTCCCTTTTCGCTTCAACATATCTGTGCCTCCTGGTTTGAATGACAACTACAGTGTACCATGCCGAACCGGGCAGAGGCAACAATAGTTCGGCGTCGAATCGGAAACGCGCAGGTACCCAGCGTCCCCGAGCGGCGCAGACGGGGCGGTCTGCCGATTCCGACGCGCTCGGAAACGCCAAATGATTAGGGGAGGGCGGTGGAGGGGGGCTGGATGTGCTCGCCGACAGCGCTGACCGGCGGCGATCGCTCAGTTTTTTTCGGAGCAGGAACAGGGCGTCTGGCGGCAGCCGGGGCACCCGTCGGCGTATTTCTTGATCGCTTCCTCGAGCTCGATCCCCGAAATGCTGGCCAGCGTGCAGAGCCATGCCAGCACGTCGGCGAACTCCTCGGCCAGCTCGGCTTTATCGCCGGCCTGGCGCAGTGCGGTCGCCAGCTCGCCGACCTCCTCGATGAACCACAGGAAGGTCCCGCCCGTCCCGCGCGAGTTGTCCCGCTCGAAATAGATGCGTTCGATCTGTCGTTGGAATTCTGACAGCTCCATCAGGGTGAACCCTCCTCGGTGCAGCGTTCGATGAACCGCCTGACCTCGGGCACCAGGTACATATCGTCGAGCTCGGGCGCCTCGGCGAGCGCCTCGGCCATCGTTGCCACCCGCTCAGCCCTGTCCGCCAGGTCATTCACCATCAACACACGCCGGCCGTCTATCACACACAGGCCGCCGCCGCCCTCGTAGCGGACGTGCCGTACCTCGATCTCCAGTCGCCGGGCCAGATCGGCCAGCTCCAGTTCGAGTTCATCCAGGTCCACGGCCTGCTCCACATATTAGCCCGCCCGGCCTGATCTGGGGCCGAGCAAAAGATGCGTTTCGGATAATGGTAGAGTATAAAAGGCCCCTGTTCAAGCGGGCGGCTGCGGCTCAGTCCGGGGCCGCATTTGACTGGGCCGGGCGGCTGTGGCACAATGCAGGCGAGATGGCGAACCAGCAGAACAAGGGAGACGGCCGAAAGGTCGTCGTCAAAAACAAGAAAGCCCGGTTCGAATACGAGATCCTCGACACCTTCGAGGCGGGGATCGTGCTTCGCGGCTCCGAGGTCAAGTCGCTCCGAGAGGGCCGGGTCAGCTTGGACGGCAGCTTCGTTCGGGTCAGCGACGGCGAACTCTTTCTCACCGATGCCCACATCAAGCGGTACACGGCCGGAAGCATGTTCAACCCGGACCCGACCCGGCCGCGCAAGCTCCTGATGCGCAAGCGCGAAATCCGCCAGCTCGCCGGAGAGGTCGCTCAGCGCGGGCTCACCCTCATCCCCCTGTCCATATACTTCCGACGGGGCCGGGCCAAGGTCGAACTGGCACTGGTCCGCGGCAAGAGCCGATACGACAAGCGGGAAGCGATCAAGAAACGCGAGGCGAAGCGGGACATCCAGCGCGAGATGAGCGGCCGCTACACCGGCCGGCGGTAGCCGACTCCGCCGGTTCGCGATGCGAGCGTGATGATCGTGCCCCCGCCCGTCGTTCAGACCTCGATTCCGTCCTCGGCCAGCATCTCGAACATCCGCTCGAAGCGATGCTGGTAGGTGTGGTTCGCGAGAACGCACTCGCGGGCGGCTTTGGAAATGGCGAGCCGTTCTTCGTCGCGGTCGAGGTAGTAATGGATCTTTTCGATCATCTCGTCCCCGTCCTCGAACAGCACCAGTTCCTTGTCCGGCTCGAACACGTCCTCGATCCCCCGGGTATGATAGCACATATAGAATGCGCCGAGGCCCATCGCGGTGAACGCACGGGCACTGAGCGACAGCCGGATGTGGGGGTAGGCCTCGCGAGCGATGAATATCTTCGACAGGTGTACGGCCTTGGCGTAGGTCTCCTTCCAGATGAACCGGCCGCCGTACGCCCGGCTCACCTTGGAGAGCAGCAGACCGAGCACGAACGTCCCGATCTGGCGGTGGATGCGAGGCCCCCACCACTTGAAGTCGATTTCCTCGTCCACAATGCGTTTGACCAGCTTCCACCGCTCCATGTACGCCGGATTGTCCGACTCCAGTTTCCCCACGAGCGTCACGTCACAACGGTACAGCTCGCGGTCGCGCTCGGTTATTTTCTCGTACTCGTAGATCGAGGGTTCCATCGCCTCGGGCAGCCAACGGGGGGCTTCGATACCGGCGTCTCGGAACGGCTTCACCAGCCCCTCGGCCATGGTGAAAAACGCGTCGCACGGCCGAGCGAGAGCCACCGTGTCGGCGCGAACCTCGGGCGTGACCTCGACGAACCACAGCGCAGTGGGTACTCCTTTCGCTCGGACAGACCGGATGGTGTCGGGGTCGTAACGGCCGCCCTCATAGACGATGTGGAGGTCGGGCTCGATCCGATCGACCACCTGGGGAAGCTCCTCGTTCGGGTCCTCGGAACTCTCATAATCGAAGACCTGCGCCTCGTGCCCCGTCTTCTGCAGGGCGGGCAGCAGCGAATGCCCCGGACTCCACGGCTGGCTCATCCGGGCGCTCAATAATATCTTGGCCATGGGCTTAATCCACTTACATTGTTATCGTGCATTGTAGTATCCTTGGAGCAATTTTTCAAAACATGTTTTCCGGGGCCGACCGGGCTCTTGACTTCGCGAGCGCTGAGAATAGAATTTGGCGGCGGGTATCGGAGGAAGAATCCGTTCGCGGAAAGGCGTCCGGACCGGTGCCGGAACACGCCGCCCTCGGCGGCTTCGCAGGCGGCGTACCGTCCGACCGGAGAAGAGGCGCAGCCCCGATCCCGCCGGAAACCAGAAATCTTAGGACAGACAAGGAGCGCCCGTGGCCATTCCCATGCTGGACATCCCGTCGATGCTGCACGAACCGATCCGCGACGAACTGATTCAAAAGCTGGTCGAGGTCGTCGATTCCGCCCGCTACATCAACGGGCCATACGTCGAGCAGTTCGAGACCGAACTGGCCGACTACGTCGGTTCCGAGCGGGCCGTCGGCGTCTCATCCGGGACCGACGCCCTCATCATCGCCCTGAAAGCGCTGGGGGCAGGGCCGGGCGACGAGGTCATCACAACCGCCTTTACCTTCTTCGCCACCGTCGGCTCGATTGCCAGGGTGGGAGCCACCCCCGTTTTCGCCGATATCGATCCCGTCACGTTCAACATCGACCCGGTGGACATCGAGGCGAAAGTCACCGACCGGACCGTCGGGGTCGTCGCCGTCGACCTGTTCGGGCAGGCGGCCGATATGACCACCATCGCCGACCTGGCCGATAAGCACGGGCTGTGGGTCGTCGAGGACGCCGCCCAGTCGATCGGCGCGATGCACAACGGGCGGATGTGCGGGACGCTGGGCACCATCGGCACCTATTCCTTCTTCCCCGCCAAGAACCTGGGGGCGCTGGGCGACGGAGGGGCCGCCGTCACCGACGACCGGACCCTCGCCGACAAGATGACCATGCTCCGCCAGCACGGGGCAGGGCCGGAGTACCATCACAAGCTCATCGGCGGCAACTTCCGGCTCGACGCGATCCAGGCCGCCGCACTGTCCGTAAAACTGCCCCACCTGAAGGGCTGGGAGGAGACGCGCCGCCGCGCCGCCGCAACCTATGCCGAGCTGCTCGAGGACGACGACCGCTTCGTCACCCCCGTCGAACTCGACGGCAACCGCCACGTCTATAACCAGTACGAACTCCGGGTGAAGGGTGGACTGCGCGACAAGGCAGCCGAGGCACTCCGCCGGGCCGAGATCGGGCACGCCATCTACTACCCCGTACCGCTCCACCTCCAGGAATGCTTCGCCGAGCTCGGCGGCAAAGAGGGCGACCTGCCGGTCTCCGAGCAGGCCAGCCGCGAGGTGCTTGCCGTGCCGGTTATGGCCGAACCGGGCGTCTGCGAAGTCGTGGCCGACGTGCTCAAGTCCATCTGATCCGCGACAGTATCCGGTCAAAGGCCCCATCGGTGGTCCGGTGTGCCCCCGCTCGTCGGGCCGCGGCACACGGGCGCGCTCGCTTGAATCGCGGGTGCCGCCGCGCTATGATGCCCCCGATACAGTACTGACCCCTGGAGGATGCCTATGAAAGTCGAACACGTTGCCTGGATGGTCGAGGACCCGGTCGCCTGCGCCGACTGGTATGTAGCGAATCTGGATATGGAGATCGTTCGCACCGGCTCGCCCCCGGTGAACATGCGATTCCTGGCCGACGGGACCGGGCGCGTTCTGCTCGAGATCTACAACAACCCGAAGGTGGACGTGCCGGACTACCCGAACATTCATCCGCTGAACATCCATCTGGCGTTCGCCGTCGATGACGTGCCCGCCACGCACGCCCGGCTGGTCGCCGCCGGGGCGACCGAGGTCAGCCCCCCGAGCGGCTCGGCGAACGGCGATGAGATGGCGATGCTCCGCGACCCCTGGGGCTTCCCCATCCAACTGGTGGACCGCGCCGAACCGATGTAACAGGCGAAAACTGTTCGCCCCGGCCACGACCGGAAACCGTTTCACGCCCATCCCGGACCGGATTTGGAAAGGAGTTTTCACATGCCTCGCGTTGCGATGGACAAGCTGAAAGAGCTGGGCACCCAGGTGCTCGTCAAGAACGGGATGCCCGAAGAGGAAGCATCCTATGTGGCCGATGTCGCCGTGCGGACCGAGGCCGGCGGTGTTCACACCCACGGCGTGGTCATATTCAACGCCCTCGACGGTCAGCTCGGCAAGAAATGCGACCCGAAGAAACAGCCCGAGATCGTCCGCGAGAAGGGGGCCACAGCACTCATCGACTGCGAGGGCTGCGTGAGCCACGTCGCCATGCGCAAGGCGGCCGCGCTCGCCGAGGAGAAGGCCCGCGAGCACGGCGTGGCGATGATCGCCATCCGCAACGGGACCTGGATCGCCGGGCTGGGCTCGTTTGTGGTCCCGCTCGTCGAGAAGGGCCTG
>PWKM01000148.1 GCA_003559755.1 Planctomycetota bacterium | reverse complement strand
TTCATCGCGGCGACGAGGATGAACTCGCAGGGGTAGTCCACCGTCCCGCTCGCCCGGCTGATGCGGACGGTCGCGTCCTCCATCGGCTGGCGGAGCACCTCGAGGACGCGGCGGGGGAACTCGGGCAGCTCGTCGAGGAAGAGTACGCCCTTGTGGGCCAAGCTGATCTCGCCCGGCCGGGGGTTCACCCCGCCGCCGACCAGGGCGATCCCGCTGGCAGTGTGGTGGGGCGACCGGAACGGGCGAGCGGTGAGCAGGGCCTGCCCGGGCGGGAGCAGCCCGGCGACGCTGTACACCCGCGTGGCCTCCAGCGCTTCCTCGAGGGCCAGGTCGGGCAGGATGGTGGGGATGCGCTGGGCGAGCATCGTCTTGCCCGACCCGGGCGGGCCGATCATCATCGCGTTGTGGCCGCCCGCGGCGGCGACGATGAGCGCCCGCTTGACGTGCTCCTGCCCCTTGACCTCGCGGAAATCGACCTGGTAGCGGCCGTCGCGGCGGAACAGCGCCTCCCGGTCCACCCGGTGCGGCTCGATGTTGAGCCGGCCGGTGATCAGGCCGACGGCGTCGGCGAGGGTGTTGACGGGATAGACCTCGATGCGGTCGACCACGGCCGCCTCGGCGGCGTTGTCGGGCGAGACGGCGATCCCCCGGCAGCCGGCGTCGCGACAGGTCATCGCCATCGACAGGCAGCCCCGGACCGGGCGGACCGAGCCGTCGAGGGCCAGCTCGCCGACGAACGCCACGTCGTCGTGCCGGACGGGCGTGATCTGGTCGCTGGCGATGAGCGTGCCCAGGGCGATGGGCAGGTCGTAGCAGGTGCCCTCCTTGCGGGTATCCGCCGGGGCGAGGTTGACGACGGTGTCCTGGCCGGGCAGCGAGTAGCCCGAGTTGGTGATCGCGGTGGCGACTCGCTCGCGGCTCTCCTTGACCGCCGCGTCGGGCAGGCCGAGTGTGGCGCCCGGCCGGGCGCCGCGGACGAGATCGACCTCGACCTCGACCGGGTAGGCGTCGATGCCCGCGGTGGCCGCACTCTGTATGTTCGCCAGCATGGGTCACTCCCTGGTCCTGGCCGGTCTCTCCATAGGGACAGGATAGCGGCAGAGGGCCAAGGGCGCAAGACCCGGTGTCGCCAGGGCGATGACTCGCCGCCGATTCCTTGATGACGAGACGCGGCTCCTCCGGTCGGCCTACGGCCGCCGGTCCCGGTTGATCTCGCGGTACCACGGGTCATCGCCCTCGCCGCGATAATCGCGAAGGAACCGGCGGAGTTCGTCCGGCAGATCGAGTTCGGTCAGATCGATCTTGTTGTCGAGGAACGGGCTTTCCGGCCTCAGCTCGAGGATGTCGAACCACTCCGCGGTGGGCCGGCCCTCGAGCTTGCTGGGGTCGCCGACGAACAGCGGATCGGCGAAGAGGGCCCCTTCTTCCTCGGCGAGTTCGTGGATGTCGCTCCGGGGCGTGGACCGGTCCGGGTTCCAGTAGAGGTTGTGGGCGAAGAGCCGGTTCTCGGGGAATGACGGGTGCTCGCGGTCGCGCCCGAACCAGTACACCGGCCGGTCACTGCCGACGTTGTAGAAGACGTTGTTGATCACGAACACGTCGTCGTTCGCGATGTCGCCTCGAGGATAATTGCTGTAAATCGCTATCGGGCCGGTCCGGCGGTCGTCGTGGTTGACGAAGATGTTGTGAGCGACCAAGCTCTTCTTCGAGCCGACGAACGTCTGGGCGCCCCGGCCGACGGTATTCACGAACAGGTTGCCGACCGCGATCATCACCCGGCTCTCCTGGCCCGCCCTTTCTCCGCCGCCGAACCGGAGTGCCCCGTTCGAGGACCTGGGATTCAGGTTGGCGAACAGGTTGCCCTCGAATACTCCCCGGCTGGCCCCCATCTTGTTCGAGACCAGCGCCTCCGGCCGTTCCCTGGTGCGATACTGATAGACGATGTTTCGCCGCACGACAATGTCGTGGGTGTCGCCCAGGATATCGATCTCCTCGTCGGTGGCGTCGAATATCTCGTTCCCCTCGATGAGGACGTGGTGCGACCGCTGGTTGATCTTGAGCGTGTCTGTGTTCTGGAAGCCGTCCCGGCCGTGCGTGATCAGGCAATTGCGGACGGTGATATAGGAGGACCGCGATATCTGGACGACGTTCGCCGCTCGCTCGCTGTTCCGATGGTCGATGGTAAGGCCGTCGAAGGTCAGGTTCTTCGCCTCCACCACGAACAGCCCCTCGAACACCGCTTCTCGTTCGTTGCGAGCGCGGATGGCCACCGGTCGGTCAAAGGCCTGATCAGCGCGGACCCGTCCGTACTCGCCGTCGAGCAGGACGACTGTCGCCCCGCCGGCCGACCCGATGTGCTCGAGAGCGTAACCGACCGTCTTGAAGGGCTCGGCCTCGGTCCCGCGCTCGTCCCGGTCTTCGCCATCGGGCGAGCAGTAGAACACCGGTACGTCATCGACGCTCAGAGCGGCGCAGCCCACCGCGCCCGCCAGGATTACAGTCATCGTCATAACGGTCTGGTTCATCATCCGCCTCCGTTTCGGTCCGGGAAATCACTCGATCCAACCGTAGCACCCCCGTTCTATGTCGTCAAGGCCCGCGCCCGTTATTGACTTCTCGCGCGGGCTTTGGTAGGGTGTTGGATAGCTCTAACGGTCGGGGACGTAGCTCAATTGGGAGAGCGCCAGAATCGCACTCTGGAGGTTGTGGGTTCGAGCCCCATCGTCTCCACCATCCCGACCCCGGGGGCCCCGGCCTCCGTCTTGCCGCAGGTCGGCGAGGGCGTCCGCCAGACGGTCTCCGGTGTGCTCCCCGCCCGGTATCCCGCATCTTCCCCGTGGGCGAACGCCCGCCCGGTCGGCCGCCGTTTTTCGTCCGGCTGCCGCCCGCCCCCCGACTTGAAACCCGTATTGGAGCGGTAGAGCCAGACGATGTCGATGCCAGACGAACGAGGGCCGGCCCCCGGCGGGAGAAGCCGGGTGGCGCTCGCCCGGTGCGAGAGCTATTCGCCGGACGACGTGGCCGGCGCGGTGGCCGAGCTGCTGGAGCTGCTCGGCGGGATCGAGCCGTTCATCCCGGCGGCCGGGCGCGTCCTCCTGAAGCCGAACCTGCTGAAAGGCGTCGAGCCGGACGCCGCGGTCACCACCCACCCCGAGGTGGTTCGCGCGGTCGGCCGCGCGGTACGCTCCGTCGGCGGAGCGGTCGCCGTGGGGGACAGCCCCGGCGTGGGCTCGCTCGATGCGGTGCTGGAGCGATCAGAGCTTGCGGCGGTGGTCGACGAGCTCGGCGCCGAGGTGTGGCCTTTCGACGAGTCGGTGCCGATGGCCCGCCCCGACGGCGCCCGGTTCCGGCGCGTCGAGCTGGCGCGGGCCGTCGTCGATGCCCCCTCCATCATCAACCTACCCAAGGTCAAGACGCATCAGCAGCTTGTGCTGACCCTGGCGGTCAAGAACCTGTTCGGGTGCGTGGTCGGCCGCCGCAAGGTGACCTGGCACATGCAGGCCGGCCGTGATCGGCGGGCGATGGCCCGTGCGGTGGTCGAGATCGCCCACGCCGTCGGCCCCTGCCTCCACATCGCCGACGGGGTGATCGGCATGGACGGCGCGGGGCCGGCCCACGGGCGGGTGCGCCCGTTCGGGTTCCTGGCGGCCTCGTCCGACCCGTTCGCTCTCGACGCGGTGCTGGCCCGGCAGCTTGGGTTCGAGCCGGGGGAGGTCCCCACGCTGGTCGCGGCCGACGAAGCCCGGCGGGACGGCCTCGATGTCGGCGAGACCGACCTCGGTCGGATCGAGCTGGCGGGGCGTGCGGCCGACGAGCTCCGGTTGACCGACGTGCAGCCGCCGCCGATGGGGCGCCTGATGTTCGTGCCCCCGTTCCTGGCGAATCTGGCCCGGCGGCTGATCCGCATCCGGCCCGGAATCGACCGCCGCACCTGCCGCACCTGCGGCGTCTGCATCGAGTCCTGCCCGGCCGATGCAATGAAAGTGGTTGACCGCTGCCCCGAAATTGACGATACTTCTTGTATCGGATGCTTCTGCTGCCAGGAACTCTGCCCGGAGGGCGCGGTGCACGTGAAGCGCGGGCTGCTCTCCCGCTTCTTCTCGCATTGACCGCCCGGAACCGGCCCACGTGCCGGCCGGACCGACGAGGCGTTGACATCTATTGACGAGCGACACCGGTTCCGAGGCCCGTATGATACCACGAACCCCAGCTCCCGCACCGTCCTATGTCTAGACATCTGCCCGAACCATTGACCATCAAATTGCCCAGCGTGACCGAGAGCGTCGCCAAGCTGATGGACCAGATATCGACGATGCTCGACCATCTCGGCCTGCCCGACAACCTGGCGTTCGACGTCAAGCTGGCCTGCGAGGAGGCGATCGTCAACGCCGTCGAGCACGGCAATCAATGCGACAGCAGCAAGATGGTCCACCTCGAATGCAGCGTGGACAACGACGTGATGAAGGTGGTGGTCCGCGACGAGGGCGAAGGGTTCGACCCCGCCGCACTGCCCGACCCCACCGAGCCGGAGAACATCCTCCGCGAAGACGGCCGGGGCGTGTTCCTCATCCGACGCCTCGTCGACGAGGTCCGCTTCAACGAAAAGGGGAACGAGATCACCATCATCAAGCGGCTCCCGCCGGCATAGCACCGGCGGACCCGCCCAACCCACACACCCGGCGACCGACCGGTTCGACCGCCATCCGGCCTTACCACCACGACCGACGTTGAGGGGGGACCGGGCACCGCGCCGGTTCAGGCCTTCCCGGGCACGTCGTTTACCCGCTCACAGCGGGGGCACCGGATTTGGGCGGCGCGGAACGAGGGGGGCAGCTTGAGCCGGGCGCCGCAGCCGCACGAGACGAACTTGTAGTCGTTCAACCGCCAGAGCAGATCGGATGTCTGCCGCGCCTTTTCTTTCCGGCCGGGTTCGGGCGGGGCGTCCTCCCGCCGTTCGCTCGGCGGCCGGGCCCCGACCGGTCGGGCCGTCTTGAGGGCGGTCTTGGGGATGACCATCCCCTTCTCGACCTTCTCGTAGGCGGCCTCGTAGTCGGACAGCGATGCGCCGGCCATGCCCCGCAGAATCCGGATGCGTTTCTCGGTCGGGGGGTGCGTCGAGAACAGCCCGTGTGCCGCGAAGCCGGCGACCTCCAGCGGGTTGATCGTGTACATCGGGGCCAGCGCCCGGTTCTGCCGCTGCTGCCCCTGCGGTGTCCGCCGTGTTCCGCTCGATATCTTCTCGAGGGCCGATGCCAGCCCCTCGGGGTAGCGGGTGTACTGGGCCCCACAGGCGTCGGCCAGGTACTCGCGCTTCCGCGACAGGGCGAAGTAGAGCAGTTGGGCGGTGATCGGCCCCAGGATGGCGAACAGCAGCCCGACGATCATAATGACCGCCTGGGCCTGGTCGCCCCCGCTGCGGGACCGGCTCCGTGTCCGACCGCCGCCGAACCACAGCGAATAGACGACGATGTCGGCGAGCAGCGCGATCACCCCGACCATCACCCCCGCGATGGTCACGTAGAGGATGTCCCGGTTGCCGATGTGGGCCAGCTCGTGGGCGACCACCCCCTGCACCTCGTCCCGGTTCAGCCGGTTCAACAGCCCGGTGGTCACCGCGACCGAGGCGTGCTCGGGGTCCCGCCCGACCGCGAACGCGTTGGGCCGGGGGTCGTCCACGATATAGACATCGGGGATTGTGGACAGGCCCGAGGCCACGCACATCTCCTCGACGATGTTGTACAAGGTCGGATGGTCGCTCTTCTCGATTTTGCGGGCGCCGACGCTGGACAGGAACACCTGGTCGCCGCCGTAGATGCTCGCCGCCAGCAACACCAGCCAGATGAAGAAGGCGATGATGCCGCCGAAAAGCCAGCCGCGCGGGCCGGCGAACAGCATCCCGACCACCATCCCCGCCAGGATGAGGACCGTACCCATCACCGAGATGAGCACGACGGAACGGCGCCGGTTCGCTCGAATGACTTCCCACATAGGATTCCATTATCCGCCGAGAGCCGAAACAATCAAGCCGCAAGCCCACAAAAACCGGAAACGCGCAGGCCCATCACATCCACCCTGTTTGGCGAGCGGACAAATC
>PWKM01000113.1 GCA_003559755.1 Planctomycetota bacterium | reverse complement strand
GAGCAACTGGAGACCGTGGGGATATCTTCGCACGGACGAATGACCTGGATGAAGGCCCGAACGACATCGGCCGTCGAGGTTGCACATCCCGCGACTGCTCCCGCCGCGTCGCCCATTGCGACCATCATCCCGGCGAAATAGACCGGTTTGCCCAGGAGTGTGCGGGCCTCATCTGCGGTCAGGCCCTTATGGGAGCGAATCTCGACCAACCGGGCGATATAGTCGTCCAGCCGGTCGGAATCCAGGTGGTCGATGACATCAATCTCATCGAGCGGGAGGCCTGCGTCGCTCGCAACCGCTTCGATCGAGGAACGAGGGCCAATAAGTAATGGGCGTGCAAGGTCCTCATCGACAAGCTGGCGGGCTGCTTTGAGCACCCTCGAATCGCAAGATTCCGGCAAGGCGACCCGCATCGGCTGCTTCCTGGCGAGTCTGTGCAGGCGTTCGAGAAATTTCATTGTGTCCCCAAACCTGGTTGGGCCAGAACGAAGATGTGCTGAAATCCTATGGTGTGGGAACCCTCACGTCAAGCCCGCCGCTGAGGACGGCCGCCACGCCACACCCCGGATATGTGGACCGAATCCCACTTCCTTTATAATAACCGGGTGAGGGTCTCGTGAGGGACACCATGATGCGGTTTAGGGTTAAAGGCGCAGTATGCGCGTCCGATTCAATGACATAGAAGAATTGCAATGCAGGCGTTGGCTTATGATGACGGTTTAACCAGCACCGACCTGGGGAGAAGCCAACGGGAGGCGAACCGCCCGATACGAAGTAATCAAGCGCCCTGCCCTGTTTAGAATGCGGTATCACCGCTCAGCAGCGGGGGGGCATTTTCATACCGGGCGGCCCATGCATAACCGCTCTCAGGCCAGCTTACTCGGAGCAGCAGCCACCTTCAAGCTGTGCGATACGCTGTTCCATCCGCCGTACCGCAAGTTCGAGGTTTTCGATACGCTGCTGCAGCGGCTGCTGCGCGGGGGCCACGGCGCCGGGAGCGGGGCCGCCTTTCTGGCCGCGCTCACCGAACAGAAACCATTCGATCGGCCGGCCGGTGATTTGGGATGCGGCAATCACCAACTCGAGCGAACACTGCTGACGCTTTTTCGTGTTCGAGATCGCCGAGGGGGTCAGGCCGAGCAGGCGAGCGAGGTCCAGTTGGCGCGGCACGGCTTCAAATATCCTGCGGCAACAATCAGCTCGACTGAAATCCAGTTCCGTCGTCTTACTCATTTTCCCTCTTTCCTAAAAAAGTACCAACAATCAAAAACACCCCTGTCCGTCATCAAACCGAACAAACATCCCGGGCGGCCCAGACAGACCGCAGGACATTTGCTCGCACTCAATTGTTTTGTCAATTCGGCTCGCCGCCAGGCAACAAGCACATTGGCGAAACCGAGACCTGATTTCTATTCGACAGCATTGACGGGGCCATCCGTCATTTCACCCGGCCAGTGTCGAATATCCGTCTCAATCGGCTTGTCACATAACCGTAATGTAAAACATACATTGTAGATGCGGCGCCATCATACGTCAACCCCCTGCTCCTGCTCCTTCCCATGCAAGAGGGGGCGGTGCGGTGGCGAGCGGTGCAGCTCCGTGAAAGCCCCAGGGGGAGTGGCCAGAGCTTTCGGGGGTGGAGCCGCTGCCTGCGAGACCAACGGGCCAAAATGCGGAATCCGGACGGTCAGGGGAACCCGCAGGTCTCGCAGGTATCTACCACCGCACCGCTGAATACTATAGCACATTCCATGCCAAAAAAACACATATTTTTACAAAACGTAGGACATGGAATATAAGCCGATGACTGACAATATCTTACAAATCCGACATGTCGCCGAAAACCGGTCGAAATCGTGCGTGGCCGGAAGGTCATACATTCTCAAAATCCCCAGGTGTGGATATTTTCCACACTTTTCCTACTCCGGTCACTGAAACACACACGGGGCAAATCGAGCCCGGAAAACGCCACGCTCACACAAATTCGGTAGCTTGGGTTCAGGCGGAATCGGTCGCCCGACCGAGGTCGGGCAGCCCGGTCAGCGATGCTTCCAGAATTCGTCCGAGAAACAGATCGGCTCCCGACGCAGTTTGGGCGATCCTGTCATCGATCCGTACCTCGACCCGCGTTTCGCGTGTCCCCGCTCGCCGTGCTCGGTCACGAAGCTCCCGCTGCACCTCTGCCAGAGCGAACTCCTGGGCGTCTTCAAAATCGGGGAAGGTCGGGGCGTCGGGGGAGCCCGACACCGCGTATCGGCCGTTATCGGTCGGAACAATGCGGACTCGACGTTCGACATACACCCTGCTGGTTATGGCACCGATGGCGTTGGCCACGTCGGCGTCGGGCGGGATAATCGCCTCGGTCCCGAAGAACCTCGCCGCTCGCGGCAGGAAGAAATGCACCGGAGCACCGACCCCCACCAGCGGGCGGTCGAGTTGAACTCGGACCCGGTAGCCGGACGACCCAGCGCCCGAGAGCAGATTGTCCACAAGCGCCGCCGCCACCGGCGACTTCTCGAGGCCCTCGGGGTCGATTTCCTCCGCAAGCTGCCGCTTGAGGATTTCCACCGCCAGCATCCGGGCAATCCGCTCCGACACCTGCTCGGCCAGAGTGTCCGGGCTCACCCCGATCAGCCGCCCGAACAGTTCGGCCATCCGATGCGCCGCACGCCGGTCCCACAGTTCGAGCCGGCCAGCGGCGTGCAGGAGGTCGGTCGGCGTGAGGCCGCACCTCTGTACGATATTCCGGGCAGCGAGTGAGGCCAAAGGCAGAAGTTCCCACGACCCAACGCCGAGCCGGTGAGCGAGCTCGTCGGCCGATAACGGCCCATCAGCCAGAGCTTCGACAACCTGACGCTCCCGCTCGTTCTGCCCGTCTGCACGGCCGGACGAGGCGATGAACTCCATCCCTCGACTGGTATCGGCAAACCGATCGAGATGACGCTCGAGCCAGTCGAAGGCATTGGGCCGCAGCCCCCCCTGCCCCGCAAGCCAGGAGACGGGGGCGACCCGCTGGGGGCCGACGAGCAGCTCGCCGCTGCGGATTTCGATGCGGCTGTCGCCGCCCAGTCCGAGCGTCCGAAGGTCCAGCGCCCGGACGTGAGTGCGCCGGCCGCCGATGGTCGCCCCCTGCTCGCACGTCCGAACGCTCCCGTCGCGGATCAGGGCCGTATCCGTCGTGGTGCCGCCGATGTCGATAATGGTCGCATCGGACAGGCGGCACAGATAGCCGGCACCTGCCGCGCTCGCCGCCGGACCGGAGAGCACGGTCTCGATGGGACGGCGACGGGCCTCGCTTGCGTTCATCAACGAACCGTCGCTCTTGACAACCATCCGGGGGGCGTCAATTCCGCGCCGTTCGAGCGTGGTGCCCACGTGCTCGATCAGAGCTTCCAGACAGGGGATTATCCGGGCGTTCAACGCTGCGGTGGTCGCACGGACCCGGTAGTTCAGCATTTCGGAGACCTCGTGTCCGCAGGTCACGCTCCGGCCGCTCACGTCACGGATAATCGACCGGACCTGCAGCTCGTGCGACGGGTTGGCATGGCTGGCGTAGCCGGTCACGGCGAACGCCTCGACGCCCTGCCGGTCTATCATGTCGCGCACCGTTCTGCGGACCTCGTCGGGGTCGATCGGTTCGAGTTCGCTGCCGTCGATGTCCAGTCGGCCGCTCAGCACGGCCAGGGGGCGGTAGCGGATGTCGTCGGGCTGAAACAGGCCGTAGGGGGGCATAATGAGCAGCCCGGCCGTCTGCCCGGCCCCCTCGACCACGGCGTTCGTCGCCAGGGTGGTCGAGATAGCGACCAGGTCGACCCGGTGCAGCAGTTGGTCGTCGAGTTGATCGAGCGCTGCTTCGATGCCGACCGTGTAGTCCCACCTCGTGGTCAGTGCCTTGGCCTTCTGGATCACGTCGTGGCAGTCGAAGTCATAGAGGACGACGTCGGTATAGGTCCCGCCGGCGTCAATCCCCAACCCCAGGCGTATCGGCGGGCCGTCGCTCTCCGTCCGGTCCCCCTCGAACACCAGCACATCTTCGCCCGAGCGTTCCGCCTTCTGCTTCCACACCGGTGCGGCGGTCAGGCCCTCGGACACGGCGTCGTATGCGGTCACGTGGTGCGGAGGGACGATCAGGACCTCGTCGCTCGACACGTCCTGGGTGAGCAGCTTCTCCAGCAGCGCCCGGGTCCCCTCCAGTTCCTCGTACGCCCAGCCAAACTCCTCGGCCATCGCCCTCGCGATATCGGCGCACGACCGGTCATCAGGCCGTGCCCCTGTGCGGATATATGCGGCCCGCTGGTAGTTCCGCCGCCAGCTCTCGAGGAAGTAGCGGATCGCCTCGGCATTTTCGCGCCCGTATTTCTCGATCAGTTCATCGAAGTCGTACTCCGTCGGCCCGCGCACCCCGTTCTGCTCGGCGTCCGAAGACGGTCGCGCCTTCTCGTCAATCCAGCCCGGGGTGATGTAATAGGTCCCCGGATACTGAGCGAACTGCTCCCGGTACGCCGCGTCGGAACCGAGGAACAAAGCGATGCAGTCGTTCACCCGGGGGATGGCGAGCGGGACATGGCGGGCGTGGATGCCGACCGTACCCATCCCGCAGAGGCCGTAGCCGATGGCGATGCGGTCCGGCCTGCGATGAACCGACGCCCGGTCAATCGCTTCCTGGAGCCGCCTTCGCAGCTCGTGCGGGCGGTTGTGCAGCCCGCCGGGCAGGGACTCGGCCGACAGGTCGAGCTGGAGGTCGGCGGCCACCGCCTCCAGGTCCGCAGCGGGCACTCCGCAGGCGATCAGGTGAACGCGTTTTGTGTTTATCATTTGATTGCTGAGGAAGGTTGAGGAAGTCCGGTCAGGTCTCGATCAGGTCATCCTGGCAATTTGGGCGTAACGGTGCAATGCAGCATCGGCGGTGGCGAAGCCGCGACCCGCTGGTTCATATCTTAGCGCGCTTGCGGGCAAAAGGATAGAGCAGCTTGACAGCGAAGAAATGGACGGGGTCGCCGCTTGCTTGGGCGGGGCGGAACAGATATCATTGGGCTTGGCCGACACTGGAACCCTGGGGATGGCATGGAGGGTCCTTGCATGAACTCTTTTCGAGATCGTCGGGATGCCGGGAGACAACTGGCCGATGCGCTCGCTGAATACGCCGACCGAGACGCCGTGGTCCTGGCACTCCCTCGCGGCGGAGTCCCGGTCGGATACGAGGTGGCAAAGAAACTCGGTTTCCCACTGGACGTGTTCCTGGTACGAAAGCTCGGCGTCCCAGGTCACGAGGAACTGGCGATGGGAGCCATCGCCTCGGGCGGCGTCCGTGTGATGAACGACGACGTGATGGCCACCGCCCACATCCCCCCCGAGCGGGTCGAGCAGGTGGCGGAGCGCGAGCGTGAGGAGTTGCGGCGCCGGGAGCAGGCGTACCGGGGCGATCGCGAATTGCTCGATATATCCGGGAAGACCGCCATCCTGGTTGATGACGGACTGGCGACGGGCGCCAGCATGCGGGCGGCGGTCCGAGCAGTCCGTGCCGGTCACCCAAGCGAGATCATTCTCGCCGTGCCGACCGCGCCCGCTCGGACCGTCCGAGAGTTCAGGAAGGTCGTCGATGCCGTGGTCTGCCTGGTCACGCCGTCCCCGTTCTTCGCCGTCGGCGGCTCGTACCTTGATTTTTCCCAGACGACCGACGAGGAAGTACGCCGGCTGCTGGCCGACGCCGGTACGTTCGGCCGCGGCCCGTAAAGAGACAACGGAGGGTTAGATGAGCAAAGCGACACCCGAAGAGATGCGATCTGTGCAGATCGAGATGGAGTCGGCGCGGCTGGAGGGCGACCTGGTGATCCCTCCGGACGCAGGCGGCCTGGTCCTTTTCGCGCACGGCAGCGGAAGCAGCCGGCACAGCCCTCGGAACCGGTTTGTCGCCAGCCAGCTGCAGGAAAGAGGCTTGGCCACACTCCTGTTCGACCTACTGACCCCCGAAGAGGACGAGGAAGACCGGGTGACCCGCCGACAACGGTTCGATATCGAACTGCTGGGCGAGCGGCTGGTCGGGGCGACCGACTGGGTCCTTCAACAGCCCGAGTTGAAGGGGCTGAACCTGGGCTACTTCGGGTCGAGCACCGGAGCCGCCGCGGCTCTGGTGGCGGCCGCCGAACGTCCCGACACCGCAGGTGCGGTTGTCTCGCGGGGCGGGCGCCCGGACCTGGCGGCCCAGGCGCTCCCGGTCGTGAAGTGCCCCACTCTGCTCATTGTCGGCGGGCGCGATCTCACCGTCCTGCAGCTCAATCGCCAGGCACTCGACGAGATGCACACCGAGCACAAACGGCTTTCGGTTGTCCCGGACGCCACGCACCTGTTCGAGGAGCCGGGAGCGCTGGAGAAGGTCGGCGAGATGGCCGGCGAATGGTTCGTCAAACATCTGAAGCCGAGCGGATCGTCAACCTGACTAACGCCCTGCCGGCGGCTTCAGGCGATCGCCCCCTCTACCACGGCCCGTCGCTCTTGGTGGCGCCGGTACATGGCCAAGGCGATGATGAGCAGGAGCAGCAGTGCGCTCGCCGTCTGCAGCGATGGCGGCAGCATGGTGTGTGCCGGATGCTCCAGGATCACCTCCGTCCCGCCCAACATCCCCACGATAGCATTGAGGCCCAGCGCGGACAGGATTGCCGTCAATACCACTGTCCCTAGATACACCACCGCGATCCGTGCGCCGAGCAACCGCCAAACGGTTGCTATGCCAGCCGCATTGGTCGCCGGCCCGGTGATGAGGAACGCCAACGCCGCCCCGGGAGATACCCCCCTCAGGATCAGAGCCGCGGCAATGGGCACCGAGGCCGCCGAGCAGACGTACAGCGGAATCCCGATCACCATCATCACCAGGATCGACACGATCCCGGTGCCGATGCCCATGAAAAAGCTCTCGGGCACGAGTATGGTTATCAGGCCGGCCACCCCGATGCCGATCAGCAGAGCACCGCCGATATCGCCGGGGAGCTTGCCGAAGCCGTGGGCCAGAGCCCGCCGCAGGCGCCCGCCACGGTTCTCATGCTCGCAGCAAGCGTCGTGACAGCATTCCGGCTCGACCGACTGCCTGGCAACGGTCGCCCCGCCTTTGTCGTCCACCTGGCGGGCCACCAGTCCTCCGGCCAAACCGCTTGCGAGCGCCACCACCGGCCTGACCACCGCGAACAATGGCCCGAGAAGGGCGAACGTCACCAGGATGCAGTCCACCCCGGTCTGCGGGGTCGATATCAGGAAGGCGAGCACCGAACCGGAGCTGGCGCCGTGCTTGTGAAGCGATGCGGATACCGGCAGCACGCTACAGGAACACAGGGGCAGCGGGACGCCCAACAGAGCCGCCTTGGGGATCGGCCATCGGCCCGAGCCGCCGAGGTGACGTTCGATCGAACGGGCCGAGATGAACACCGAGATCAGCCCTGCGGCAAGGAACCCGAAGAGCAGGTAGGGGGCCATCTGCGACAGCGTCTCCCAGAAGGGAAGGAAATACGTCGTTATGATTTCTGCCATTCTATATTCTCCTTTCGGCCAGTCAGTCGGATTCACCAACCGGGCCGACAGATATTGTATCGGTTCCGGTACAGCAGTCCGGGCAACAGCCGTGGATGATGAGCTCGCATCCCAGGATGCGATATCCCGTACTCTTCTCCACCTCCGGCTGTGCGACCTGCGGCGGCCCGCCGTCCACGTCCTCGACCCGACCACACCGCACACAGTAAATGTGGCGGTGGGGGCTGGGCTCGGCATCGAACCGCATCGGCCCCTCGCCCGGACACAGCTTTCTTATCACACCGCGATTCGCGAGAAGCTGCAAGTTGCGATAAACGGTCGCCAAACTGACCCGCGGCAGAATATCCCGCACGGTCTCATACAACTGATCGGCGGTGGGATGAGCCCGAGCGCTCCGCAGTTGCTCCAATATGGCTGTTCGCTGGGGCGTCCGTCTGATCGGCTCACCGGCTGCCATACACAGATCTCCAAGCAGGTCTCGCGTCCGGAAAACCGGACAGGGATCGGCCATTACTTGCGAATACTTCCTATTCCTATTTGACGATATTCCGGTCGCGATGTCAAGCACTGGTCCCCGCCCCCGCTTCCGCCGGATGGATACCATGTATCTGCGCGTTTCCGGCAACGGCGATTTCTGGTGTTGATATATCCAGCCGGCTGGGCTATAATTAAACTGTTGGCAGGCACCAAATCCATATTTCCGAGGTGACCATCTAAATGGCACGACAACTACTTGGGCGAATCCTTCGGCAGAAAGGCGCAGTCACAGACGCGGATGTGAGCAAAGCGCTAAAGCTGCAGCGAATGAAGCCCGGGCTGCGGATCGGCGAGGCGCTTCAGGAACTGAACGCGACGGATGCAAACGCGGTGATCGAAGCGCTCGGCGAGCAGTTGAGCCTCGAGGTGGTGAACCCCGCGGAGATGGAGATTCCCCGGGAAGTGCTCGACATGGTCAGCCACGAGATGGCCCGCAAGCACACGCTCATTCCGATCGGCCGCAATAACGGACGCCTGCTGATCGCGATGGCGGACCCCCTGGACTTTGACGCGCTGGACAACATCCGGTTTGCAACGAACTCCAACGTGGACCAGGTCCTGGCCACGCGGGAATCGATCAACCTCGCCATCTCGCAGAACATGGGGATGGAGGAAGCCACGGTAGACGACATGCTCCAGGAGTTTACCGAAAGCGATATCACCTTCCGGGCAGACGATGATGAAATGGACCTCGAGGTCGATGGCGAAGACGAAGACGCGCCCATCATCCGGCTGGTCTATCTTCTGATAACCGAGGCGATGCGCCAGCGCGCCAGCGACATCCACATCGAGCCGATGGCCGATCGGCTTCGCGTGCGGTATCGCGTCGACGGGGTCTGCTTCGAGGTCCCCGGCCCGCCGAAATCCCTGCAGGGATCGATCATCTCGCGAATCAAGATTATGTCCGGGATCGACATCGCCGAGAAGCGGCGGCCCACCGACGGCCGTATCAAGTTCCGCGCACTGGGCCGCGAGGTTGACCTTCGCGTCTCGTGCCTCCCGGCCAACCACGGCGAAAGCGTGGTAATGCGTATCCTCGACAAAGAGTCGCTGCTGCTGGGCGTCCAGGAGCTTGGTTTCGGCGAGCAGGACTACGAGCGGTTTCAGTCGATCATCTACAGGCCCAACGGCATCTTCCTGGTCACAGGGCCGACCGGATCGGGCAAGACGACGACCCTGTACGCGGCTCTGAACGAGCTCAACACGCCGGACCGAAAGATCATCACCGCAGAGGACCCGGTCGAGTACAACCTCGCCGGGATCAACCAGTGCGAGGTCCGACGGAGCATCGGGCGCACGTTCAGCCGCATCCTCAGGGCGATGCTGCGGCAGGCACCCAACATCATCCTCGTCGGTGAGATTCGAGACCAGGAGACAGCGGAGATCGCCATCCGCGCCGCCCTCACCGGCCACCTGGTGTTCAGCACACTGCACACGAACGACGCGCCCAGCGCCATCACTCGACTCGTCGACATGGGCGTTCCGGCCTTCCTCGTCGCCTCCTCGATTCAGGCCGCCATGGCCCAGCGGCTGGTCCGGACCATCTGCAAGAACTGCAAGGAGCCGGTTGAATATTCCGAGCGCCAACTGGAAGAGGCCGGGCTGCAGCCCGAAGAGGTGGCCGACATCACCTTCTACCACGGCCCTGGTTGCGACGAATGCAACGAGACGGGCTATCGCGGCCGCCTCGGCATCTTCGAGATGATGGAGATGAACAACGAGCTTCAGGAATTGGCGTTCGACCGGGCGCCCACGAACAAGATTCGTGAGGCCGCAATCAACTCGGGAATGAAAGACCTGCGCTCCGACGGGCTGAACAAGGTCATGCGGGGCATTACCACGCTGGAAGAAGTCAACCGGATCGCATCGGAAGCTCGGGCCTCCGAATACTAAGCCCCGACCGGAGTTGAAACTTCCGCTGCGGGAACACGTAGTTCCGTATCGACCGGGCGATCTGACTATGCGAAAAAGAAAACACCCGAACGTACAGAAAACCCCGTTATATGAAGGACAATCGCATTGATTCCAGTAAACAAACTGCTTGATGCTGTCGTAGACCTGGACGGGTCGGACCTCCACCTGGCGGTCGGCCGCCCTCCGACCATCCGCCACCACGGCAAGCTGCGATCGCTGGACCTGCCCGTGCTCACCCCGGACGACACTCATGCCGTGATGAAGGCGATCACCCCGGACCGCTGCCAGGTCGAACTGAACGAACAGCGCACCACCGACTTCGGCTTTGCGTTCGGCGATAAAGCTCGGTTCAGAGTGAGCGTGTTCCACCAGAAAGGCGACCTCGGCGTTGTGCTGCGAGTGATCCCCAACGAGATACTCGAGTTCGAGGACATCGGGCTGAGGCCCAGCATCAAGAACCTGCTCCTCAAACCGCGCGGACTGTTCCTGGTCACCGGTCCGACCGGTTCGGGAAAAACGACGACACTGGCAACGATGATCGACTTCATCAACCGGGAGTCCCAGGTCCATATCATCACCCTGGAAGACCCGATCGAGTATTATCACGAACATAAGAAAGCGATCATCACCCAACGGGAGATCGGGGTGGATTGCCCCAGCTTCAGCGAAGGGCTGCGCCGTGGGCTGCGGGAAGACCCGGACGTGATCCTGGTCGGCGAAATGCGAGACCTCGATACCATCGCCGCTGCGATACGAGCGGCTGAGACCGGCCACCTGGTGTTTGCCACGCTGCACACGACCGGGGCGGCCAAGACGATCGACCGCATCATCGGCGCCTTCTCTCCGGATGAACAAGAACAAATCCGCATGCAGCTATCTACCTCGCTGCTGGCTGTGATATCGCAGGTGCTGATGCCCCGTTCGGACGACAAGGGGCGAGTCGCCGCATTCGAGATCATGGTCTGCCGCCCGTCCGTGCGCAACATGATCCGTAAGAACGAAACGTTCAAGATCGACTCGGTTATCGAGACCGGCGAGCAGATGGGCATGATCAAACTGGACAACCATCTTTTCCAGCTCTATATGAACGGGGACATCTCCTTCGCCGAGATGATGAAGAACGCACAGCACCCGACAGAGCTGGAGAAAAAGGTCAAGATGATCGCCGGCTCGAAAAAGTAGAAAACAGGAGATAACAGAAAGGCCTATGGGTAAAACGGCTGACTTCTCAACAGGGACCAGAAAGCGTATCGGCGAGATCCTGGTGGAAAACGGGATCGTCACCGAAAAACAAGTGAAAGAAGCGCTCGACCGGGCCCGGATCGAAGGCGGAGCTCTGGGCCAGATGTTAGTCCAGCTCGGGTATGCGGCCGAGGATGACGTGGTCAACGCCCTCGCTCAGCAGGCGGGCATGGATGTCGTCAACCTCCAGAGTATCGACACCATCGGCGCCGAACTGCTTGAGAAAGTCGGGCCGTCACTGGCCAAGATCTATCGGATCGTCCCGGTGTCGTTCGAGGATAACATTCTGACCGTGGCGATGGCCGATCCCCTCAATATGAACGCCCTGGACGACCTGCGGATGATGCTGGACTGCGAGGTCAAGGGCGCGGTCAGTAGCGAGTCTGCAGTCGACGATGCCATCGAACGCTTCTACGCCGACCGGCGTGAGTCGGTCGACGAGATCGTTGGCGAGATCGACCAGGCCCGCGAAGCATTCGAACTCCAATATTCGGACTCGTCCCGCAGCTTCGACCTGGAACAACTCCAGGAAATGGCGATGTCCGCTCCGGTCATCAAACTGCTCAACCTGATCCTGCTTCAGGCCATCAAGGATCAATCGAGCGACATCCACTTCGAGCCCTTTGAAGAGGAATTCAAAGTGCGATACCGGGTGGACGGGGTGTTGTACGAGATGATCCCGCCGCCACGCCACCTGGCCCTGGCCGTCGTTTCGCGTATCAAGGTGATGGCCGATCTCGACATCGCCGAGACCCGGCTGCCCCAGGACGGTCGAATCGAACTCGTGATCAGTGGGAACCCGGTCGACCTCCGGGTGTCCACACTGCCCACCCTGTTCGGCGAAAGCGTGGTGATGCGTGTGCTCGACCGGAGCGTCGTGGCCCTCGACCTGGAACGAATCGGGCTCCGGGGCGATGAGTTGGAGACGGTCAAAACCATCATGGACAAACCGCACGGCATCGTGCTGGTCACAGGCCCCACCGGGTCCGGAAAAACAACGACTCTTTATTCCGCACTGAACTACGCCAATGACACCGGCCTGAAGATCATCACGACCGAGGACCCCGTCGAGTACGACCTCGCCGGGATCATCCAGGTCCAGATCAACGAGGCGATCGGGACGACGTTCGCCGCCTGCCTCCGATCGATCCTCCGACAGGACCCCGACAAGATTCTCGTCGGCGAGACCCGTGACCTCGAGACGGCGCAGATCGCGATCCAGGCGTCGCTCACCGGTCACCTCGTGCTGACCACCCTCCACACCAACGATGCCCCCAGCGCCATCACCCGGCTGATCGACATGCCCGTCGAGCCGTTCCTCCTCTGTGCCACACTCGAAATGGTCGTGGCCCAGCGCCTGGTTCGCAGCATCTGCACCGCCTGCAAGCGTGAATATGCGCCCGATGAGGAGATGCTCGAACAGCTTCAGTTGACCCCGGAAGAAATCGAAGGCCGCAAGTTCTACTACGGCGCCGGATGCCCCGACTGCAACAACACGGGGTACAAGGGCAGGACCGCCATTTTCGAGATCATGCGGATCAGTGAGCGGATGCGGGAACTGATCATGGCCAAGGCATCGACCCAAGCGATGCGCGACCTGGGCCGTGAAGAAGGAATGCGGACAATGCGCGAGTCCGGCCTGCTGAAGATTTTCGACGGCGAAACGACCATCGAAGAGGTCGTCCGAGAAACGCTCGCCACACAGGGGTAATCAACACACGGCGCGAAAGCCCCGGCCTTATTTGTTCAACGGCCACCAATTTCTCTCCGGGAATGTCGTCCGCTTCGATGCAGTCCGGGGCATGAAAACACGATGGGCCCACCACGCGGCTGATGACGATGACTTGTGTCGGGGAATGGTGGCGGGCTAATCGCCTTGGGTACCAGATCGTCTCGACATATCGATGTCGGTGACACCGCCCTTCGGCAACGTCACCTTCTCCGTCTCGATGTTAAAAACGATCTCCGGCCCTCGGCTCTTGACTCCCTCCGAAGATGCCGTGGCCCATTCGTCCTCGGTACCGTAAAGCCGGATGATGTTCTTCTCGAAGTCGAAGACCGCCCGGGTTCCGGTGGCCGAGAGTTGGCCGGTATCGAGTTTCACGTTGCCGATCGCCTCGACGTCGGTCAATTCGCCGTCTTGCAGCTTGCCGTTCAGCTCGTCGCAGGTAATGGTGAGAGTCTCTTCCCCCAGCTCTCTGACCACGCGGACGTTTTCATTGAGAGATATCTCGCCCTTCTGCGGATCGAAATCGATGTACTCCGCGCTGAGTTGAAGCGTCGTACTTTCCTGCTCCGCCTCATCGGCATAGAGCAAGCCGGCAGCGGCTGCCGCAAGCACCAATAGAGAGGTTAATGCGAATCGCTGCACTGGCGGTTACCTGATCCCTTCCCTCAGGGCGCTGATTTTCTCTCGCGCAGAATCGGCGAACGGGGTGTCGTCAAACTCCTCGAGCACTCGCTCATAACTTTCTCTCGCGGAATCGAGGCGACCGTTGGCGGCGTGGATGTCCCCGATAATCAGCCATCGGCGAGCGTTCAGTTCCTGATCGCGAGTGACCGCTGCCATGGCTTCGCGTTCTTCGATTCGGCCGAGTAATGTCCTGGCCGAGCGTGCCGCGTCTGTTTCCGCGTAGTGCTCGATGACCTCTTTGAGCAGAAGCCGGGCAACGTCCATCCGCTTCTGTTCGGCGAACTCTTTCGCCTGGTTGAGCAGCCAGGCGGCGGCCACTCGCGGCTCTTCCTCCATGACCAATCGCTTGTGCCGTGCAAGTTGCGCGATGGGGCAGCCGGCAAATTCGGTGGTGATCCGGGTCAGTGCCTCCCGTGCCTCATCATGCCTGCCCTCGGCCAGCAGGTTGCGTGCCTGCGAGAAGCGCTCTTGCCCGAGTTCATCAATCTCATCCAACAATTCGGCGGCCGGCGCCTTGTCTGCCGGGCCGATCCGCCGCGTGGCAACGACCTCGGCCAGTGTGCGGCGTGCCGCCCCGTATTCTCCGTTATTGAACAGGACCTGGGCTTGCGCCACTGCCCCGGCGGCCCAATCGCTGGCGCTCACGGCCTCTTCCTGGCGTCGCTCTTCGCGCTCGGCATCCGTGATGCCCGGCGTGTCTGGGCGTTCTCTATCGCCGGCGAGCCCGCCCAACGGCCGTCCGCTCAGGTCGCGCGGGGTATCCTCGCCTCCTCGTCCCAACAGACCATCCGGCGGGCCATCCCCGAACGGGTTGTGAAAGTCCCCGGTAAACGGGGCGAATCGGTCGGAGAAATCCTCAGTGCGGCGGTCACGATCTTGGTCATCTCGCCTGCGGTCCCGGTCGACGAGATAGTCACGTCGGGCGTCATCACGCGCCCGGTCGGTGATCTCGCGGCGCAACCTTTCGCGATACGACTCCGCCTCTGCCGACTCGGACGCCCCGAACAACAGAGCCAGGACACCGATAGCGAGCAGCAGCCATCCTGTCTTTATGAGCATTTTCTCTCTCCATCACCTGCCAGCATAGCACCCTCCTAATAGGATTATAACTCCAGCCGGAGTAGCCGTCAAACAAAACACAGCGGAATTTTCTGTAATTGAATATGCTTTCGCTTTAGCTACACAGGCCGCGGGCAGTGCCGATATTCATCTTAATGTAGCGAACCCGAGCCACGTGATCTTGCGCGCCGTTGCAGGCAGTCTACAATGTAGGGAACAACACGCTCTGGGAGACCGTAGATGAACGAAGATGCAGCTATTGACTCGGCCCACGTCGAGCCGGACCTCGTCCGCGAACCGGTGTATGAATGTACCTGCCCCGACGGCCAACGTCGCACGTTGAGCATGATGGACCTCCTGCGCCAGTTCAAGCAGGACGAATATATGGAGGGCGGGATGTCACGAATATCCGACCTCCATCTCAAGTGCGGCTCCCCGCCCTATTATCGTATCGACAACGAGATGGTCTCCTGGAGCGACCAGGATCAGGACCGGCTGACTGACGGCCTGATCCGTCGGCTCATCAAGGGGATGCTCTCGCCAGACCAGCGGGAACGGCTGGACGACATCGCGGAGATCGACGCCTCGTACTCGGTCGCCGGGCTGTCATTCCGGATGAATATCTACCGCGACCGGCAGGGCATCGCCGCCGCTATCCGCGTCCTCCCCATCCAAATCCCCGAGATCGAGACCATCGGGTTCCCCGACGATTACGTATGGCAGCATATCGTGAACCTGAGGCAGGGCCTGATCATCGTCACCGGGATCACCGGTTCGGGAAAATCGACGACTCTCGCATCCCTGATCGAACGGATCAACACAACCCGTCGGTGCCACGTGGTCACGCTCGAAGACCCGATCGAGTACACGTTCACCAACAAGCTCGCGGCCATCTCGCAGCGGCAGGTCGGGCGCGATACGGCAACGTTCGCCGGCGGCCTGCGGGCGGTGCTCCGCGAGGACCCCGACATCATCCTCATCGGCGAGATGCGCGACCGCGAGACCATGCAGAACGCACTGACCGCCGCCGAGACGGGCCACCTGGTGCTGACCACCCTGCACACCCGTGACGCCAAGGGGGTGGTCCCCCGGATCATCGACATGTTCGCCGAAGATCGGCGCGACGAGGTCGCCGCCCAACTCTCGCTGTGCCTCACCTGGGTCCTCGCCCAGAAGCTGGTCGTCAAGTCGGACGGGCTGGGCCGGAGGGTGGCGATGGAGATTCTGCGAAACACCTCGGCGGTCGCCGCTCTCATCCGCAACAACAACATCCCCCAGATCTACTCGGCGATGCAGACCGGAGCACGCGAGCACATGTGCACCCTCGAGAAATGCCTGGCCGACCCGTGCCTCGAGGGGAAGATCAGCCCGGAAGAGGCCGAACGATGGGCCAACCAGCCGGAGGCGTTCCGAGCCACCCTCTACCGCGCCCAGGGATGAACTATCCTCTCCGACGACCTCAGTACCGACCGTAGGTCCGGGCGGTCTGGACCATGGCGTGGAGGTTGGCGTCGGGCGTGTCCCTTCCGCACTGGTCACCGGTCGACAGGATGAATCGCCCCCCCTCTGCGGCATCGTCTATGGCCCTGCGTGAGGCGGCCGCAACGTCGACTGGCGATCCGTTGAGCATCACCTCGATGGTGTGAAGGTTGCCCTTGAGCACCAGCCGGCTGCCATACAACCGCTTGAGCTCCGCCAGGTCACAATCGCCCATCGGGGGCTGCTCCAGCGGGTCGATCACAGTCAGGCCGGTCTCCTCGGCGAATATCTGGACAAGCTGCTTCTCGGGACCGCAGGAGTGGACGTGTGTCGGCAGGCCCGCTTCGTCGGCGAGTTCAATGGCTCGTTGGACCGCCGGGAAGGCGAGTCGGCGGAACATGTCGACGGTCTGAAAAACGAGCGTGCCTGACCCACCCACGCAGATGAAGTCCGGACGGATGTCCAGCGAGAGCAGAGTTTTGACGCGCCGCTCGGTCGCCTCGACTCGCTCCTCGGCCAGGCATTCGTACCTGGCGGGATTATCCACATAGTCGTAGAGCTCACGCTCGTTGTGGATGACGCACGTCGAGGTCACGCCGACGCCGACCAGCCCCTGGTCACCCATCAACTGTTTGCATCGGCGCAGGCCGTCCGGTCCCAGGTCAACCGGCTTCACTCCCTCCACCGGCTCCCAGCGAACCGGCTCGGGCGGCCGCCCGATCCGTTCGGGCGGCACGCTCACGCGAGGATTGTCTTTCCGATACACGGTCACATCGTCAGCCCACCGCAGGAATCCGCTATCGTCGGTCGCCTTCTGTGTGACGATCCGCTCTGGCGTCCGCTCGACGATATACTCGGTCCACGGCACGTCTTCTTCGCCGGGGAACCGGAACGGGAAATATCCGTCCATCAGGGCGTCGATGTCGAAGTACTTCGCACACTCGATATACGCCTCCCAGATGGGCGGATCGTTGTAGAGGTAGAGGTCCCAGAACGGCTTGCCGGTGAGGCGGGCGGGGATCATCTGCGAGAAATCGGGCGCCACCGGAACACAGTCCGGCAGGTCGCCCTGAAGCACGGTCAGCAATCGTTCTCGAGGAGTCATCATCGTTCAGGTACCGCCCCACATAAGAATGCCATGGTTGATTCTGCACCTGCTGCTCAAAAGCGTCCCGACAAGAAAAACAATCCATCGCGACTGGATATAACCATTGGGCAGACCAATGATAGCACATCATCCGGGGAGAGAACACCGATTTTCTTTAAACACGCGGACAGTGGCTTTTGACTGAGACGCCGTCGCCCACCACCCACAATAATTTCCCTGAGGCCTGACAATGCGTTACGGGCTTCTCTATGCATAACGCGGCGCATGCCGGGGCCCGTTCCTCGTGGGCCGACCCAACGGCTTGACCCTGTTACGTGATCAGATAAAATAATTGGAGGACAAGGGTAAGATTCCCGTTGTACATACAATCGAAACAGGAGGGTCGGACCGAGGATGATTGAGGTGAAGGGGCTTCGCAAGAGCTTCGGGCCGATCGTGGCGGTGGACGACGTTTCGTTCTCGGTGGGACAGGGCGACGTGCTCGGCTTCACCGGTCCGAACGGAGCGGGCAAGACCACCACGATGCGGATGTTGAGCTGTTTCCTCCGGCCGGACGCGGGCACGGCAACGGTTGCCGGTTACGACATTATCGACGAGTCGGTGAATGTTCGCCGCAACCTGGGCTACCTCGCCGAGAACGTGCCCGCTTATAACGAAATGACGGCGACCGGCTTCCTCAAGTTCGTGTGTGACGCCCGGGGGATCAACGGGTCGAAACGCCGCCAGGCCATCGAACGGATCGCCGAGACCTGCTCGATTACCGGGGTGATGCACCAGTTGATCGGGACGCTGTCGAAGGGCTATCGCCGCCGGGTCGGCCTGGCCCAGACGCTCATCCACGATCCGCCGGTCCTCGTCCTCGACGAGCCGACCGACGGCCTGGACCCCAACCAGAAGTTCGAGGTCCGCAAGCTCATCAAGAACCTGGCAAAGGAACGATGCATCATCGTCTCCACCCACATCCTGGAGGAGGTCGACGCCATCTGCAACCGGATGATCGTGATGGACCGCGGCGGCATCCGGGCCGACTCGACGCCGCGAGAACTGCGCGAAGAGGTCGGCGGATCACTCGACGATATCTTCCTGACTTTGACCACCGGCGAGACGGCCGGCCGGTCGGACGCCGCGAAGCCGGAGCCGGCCGACGCCCGGGAAGGAGGTGGACAATGAGGGGCTTCCTGAGCGTATATAAACGGGAGATCATAAGCTATTTCTCCACCCCGCTCGCTTATGTGTTCCTCGTCATCTTCCTCTTTTTCAGCCACTGGCTGCCGTTCCAGCGGAACTTCTTCGAGCTGAGAACGGCGTCGATGTGGCTGTTCTTCGACGGGCTCCCGCTGCTGTTCATCTTCCTGGTACCCGCCATGGCGATGCGGCTGTGGGCGGAGGAGCGTGGCTCGAACTCGATCGAGCTGCTGTTCACCCTGCCGATCACCGTCCCTGCGGCGGTCCTGGGGAAATTCTTCGCGGCGTGGACGGTCCTGATCATCGCCCTCGCTCTCACCTGTCCGATGGTCCTCACTGTCAGCTACCTGGGCAATCCCGACTGGGGCCCGATCGTAACGGGCTACCTGGGCAGCGTCCTGCTGGCCGGAGCGTATCTCGCCATCGGCAGTTTCTTCTCGAGCATCACTCGCAACCAGGTAATCGCTTTTGTGCTGGCCGTGGTCGGCTGTGCCGTGTTTCTCTATGCCGGCAGCCCGACGGTGCTCGGCGTGCTCCACCGGGCCTTCCCGATGGGGGTGGTCGAGGCGGTCGAGTCGCTGAGTTTCCGAGGCCGGTTCGAAGACATGCAGCGGGGGATCGTGGCCCTTCGCGACCTGGCGTTCTTCGTGTTCTTGCCCGCCGGCTGGCTTGCCGCAAACATCGTGGTTCTCAGGAGGAGATGACCGCCCGATGAACAGGACGATTCAAACAGTACTGGCCGTCGTTTTCATCTTGATCATCGCCGTCTGCGCCGCCCTGTCGGCCTCAGCCGTACTGGGCCGGTCGCGCGTTGATCTGACCGAGGACAATCTGTACACCCTGTCGCAGGGCACCCGCAATATCGTCGGGCGATTGAACCGCCCGATCACCGCCAAGCTGTACTACTCGCGGTCGGCCGCGATGCGCGGGCCCGAGCAAATCCGTCACCTCAACAAGAACTTCCTCTACGTGCGCGACCTGCTGGAGGTGTACCGGGCGGTGTCCAACGGGATAATCGAGCTCGAGGTGATCGATCCGGGGACCTATACCGAGGAAGAAGAGGACGCCATCGAATACGGGCTGAGGCAGGAGTGGATCGCCGAGGACGAAAGCTTCTTCTTCGGGCTGGTGCTCAAGACCGAGACCGGGCGCCAGCAGGTGATCGAGTTCTTCGACCCCAACCGCGTGGACCTCGTCGAGTACGACATCTCCCGCCTGATCAGCGAACTGATACGCCGCCGGGAGAACCGGGTGGGCATCCTCTCCTCCCTGCCCGTCGCCGGCGAAGACCTGTCGCCCTACATGAGGCGGATGATGGAAATGCAGGGCCAGCGGCCGCCGCCGTGGTGGCACATCGGGCGGCACCTGCAGAACCGGTTCGAAGTCGAACGGGTCAGTGCCGACACCGACCGCATCAGCCGAGACCTAGACCTGCTCCTGGTCGTCCATCCCAAGGAGCTCCCCGAGCAGACGCTGTTCGCCATCGACCAATACGTGATGAGAGGCGGCAAACTGGTCGTGTTCGTCGATCCGTGGTGCCTCGACGATCATCCGCCGCAACAGCAGCACCAGTTCGCCCCGCCGCCCGCACACGATCGGTCGTCGAACCTCAACGTCCTTCTGGAACGGTGGGGCGTCCGCATGGTCCCCGACCGGCTCACCACCGATCCCGCCCTGCTCGACCGGACCGAGGTCGGCGAACAGGTCCAGACTCCGCGCGGGCCGGAAATGCGGTACCGCCAGATAACGTTCCTGGTACTGCGTGACCGGTCGCGGAACCGGGACGAGGTGATTACCAGCCGCCTCGGCGACATCCGCATGCTCTATCCCGGGGCACTTGAGCCGGTCCCCGCCGACGGCGTCGAGTTCATCCCCCTGCTGACCACCACCGAGACCGGGACCACGTGGGACTTTCGGGACAGGGCCGAGCCGACCGGTTTCGGGCCGGAGCCGGAGGTCACCCTCGAGGACCTCGCCCGCGGATCGCTGAAACACGCGACCGGAGAAGAGGGCAAGCCGGTGGTCCTGGCCTGCCGCCTGAGCGGCACCTTCCGGACAAACTTCCCCGACGGACTCATCATCTATCCCGACGAGGACGAATGGGACGCCGATGATGACGAGCCGGCGCCGCAGCCGGAACACCTGGAGGCGATCCAGGAATCGGAGGAAGGCGCCCAGGTCGTCGTCTTCGCCGATGTCGATTTCATCAGCGACTGGCTGGCGTACCGGCGGACATTCCTCGGCCCCGCGCCCGTCGGCGGGAACGCCGCCCTGGTGCTCAACACCGTCGAGTTCCTGGGCGGAGACACCGACCTCATCGAAGTCCGATCCCGGCGACAGGTCAACCGCCCGTTCCTCGTCGTCGAGGAGATGGAGAAAGAGATCGAGCGGGCCACGGCCGAACGAGAGAGCCAGCTCGAAGAGAAGAAGCGCCAGGCACAGGAACGACTCGAGGAACTGCAACGAGGCGTGACCGAGGAGACACGGGAACTCGTGGACCGCGCCCAGATGGAAGAAATCCAGAGATGGCGGCGGGAGCTCGACAGGGCGACCATCGACCTCCGGCGCCTGCGGGCCGAGAACCGCGAGCGCATCGACGCGCTGAAAGCCCGGCTTCAGTTCCATAACCTCGTCTGGGCGCCGATCACGGTCCTGCTCATCGGCATCGGGCTGGCGATCGCCCGGCGGATCAAGGCCCGCGTGTACACCGCACGCCGGGCGGCGGTCTCGGGGCCGACCGCCAAATGGGCGCACGGCTCGCCGGTGGGTACCGAACAACTCGTCCTCGGCGGCGTTGCTATCGTGATGGTCGTCATCACCGCCACGCTCCTCACCACGGCGAGATATCGGCCCAGAGAGCGCTTCGTCCGCGGCACACCGCTGGTCCAGGCGATCGACACCGAGGATATCCACACAATCCGGATTATCGACCGGGACGACACAGTGACCCTGGAGCGGGCCGACGACAGGGAGTTCGTTGTCGCCGAACTGCATAACTACCCGGCCGACCGGGCCGCGATCAACCGGCTCATCGTCCGGGACGTGCTCGACATCACCTGCGATGCCGTCGTCACCCGTGACCCGGACCTGCACGATCAGTTCG
>PWKM01000244.1 GCA_003559755.1 Planctomycetota bacterium | reverse complement strand
TTCAAGTACGTCGATGCGGCCGACCGGATACGTGCCTGCTTCCGCCTGCCGACCGTCGCCTCCGGCGAAGCGAAGGAATCGCTACTCCTGGTGCGAACTTCCACAAAACAGATCGTGTCGCCGTCCAGGGCGATGATGTCGACTTCGCCGCCGCGAGCGGAGAAATTCCGGACCAGCGGCTTGTAGCCGTGCGATTTGATGAACCTGAGTGCGGCCTTCTCGCCGGCTTTACCCAGACTCTCGGCTGTACGAGGCATTCCTACCCGTTATCCTTCCTTTTTGGAGGAAGTTTTATTGGCCGGTTTCGCGCGTGTCGGCCGCTTCTCGCTTACCTGGGCGGCCTTGCCCACTCGCTTTCGCAAGTAGTGCAGCTTCGCCCGGCGAACATCGCCGCGACGGACGACCTTGATGGCCGATATCGCAGGCGAATTCAGGGGGAACGTCCGCTCGACGCCTTCGCCGGAAACGATCCGCCTGACCGTGATTCGTTCGTTGACCTTGCGTCCCTTACGGGCGATCACGATGCCCTCGAAAACGTGGGTCCGGTTGCGCCCGCCGTCGGTCGTCTGCACGTGTACGCCCACAGTATCGCCAACGTGAAACTCGGGGATGTCGTCTTTCGCCTGCTGATTCTCGTACTCTCGGATCAGGTCCATTTGCTCATTCCTTATCGTTTGCGGAACAGGTTTGTCTTGCCAGGATATCGGGTCGGCGCTCGCGGGTCCGGCGGATGCTCTGTTCCAGCCGCCACCGGGCCACAGCGCCGTGATCGCCACTGAGAAGAACGTCGGGGACCCGCATCCCTCGGAACTCGGCGGGCCGGGTGTACTGAGGACAATCCAATCGGTTTTCGGTGAACGAATCGAACTGGGCCGAGTCCTCGTGGCCCAGAACACCGGGTAACAGCCGGGTGACCGCATCGATGACAACGAGTGCCGGGAGTTCGCCGCCGGTCAGAACGTAGTCGCCGATGGACAACTCTTCGGGCTTCAGACCGGCTCGGATTCGCTCGTCGAATCCTTCGTATCGGCCACAGACGAGCAGCAAGCGCTCTTCCCCGGCGAGTTCGCGGCTCAGGGACTGGTCGAGCCGCCGTCCCTGGGGAGTGAGCATGATCGTGCGGGGGGCCGGCTCGGTCTCGGCCGAGATGTCTTCGACGGCCCGAAACACCGGGGCGGGCATCATTACCATTCCCGGCCCGCCGCCGTAGGGACGGTCATCCACGCTCCTGTGTTTGTCTGTCGAGTAATCACGCAGATCGTGGACGCACACTTCGATTGCCCTGTTGCGGCGGGCGATCGCGAGCATGCCCTCCGACAGATAGGGTTCGAAGACATCCGGGAAGATTGTGATCACGTCTACGCGAAGCATTGAAAGCTCCTGCAGGGGGCTGCCCTGCTCACACGTGAATGCCGTTTTGCTTGAGGATGTTCTGCACCGTCTGGCTGGGCTTGGCACCGTTATCCAGCCAGTGCAGGACTCGATCCCGCTTCAGCGTCACCTTGTCTGCGTCGTCTTCCGCCAGCGGATTATACGTCCCCAGCGTTTCGAGAGCTTTCCCATCGCGCTGTGACCGCTTTTCGAAGACGCTGATTCGATAGAACGGGCGGTTGCGCTGGCCCATCCGTTTCAGTCTGATTCGTGTGGCCAATTGATATCTCCTTACTAACGAAGCGGGAGCCCGGCGGGAAATCCCCCGCCTTTACCTTTTGCTCCCTTCTTGATCATCTTCTTCATCTGTTTGAAATCTTTCAGCAGGGCGTTTACTTCCTGCACGTCGGTACCGCTCCCCGATGATATCCGAAGACGCCGCCTCCCGTCAATGATCTCGGGGTGCAACCTTTCCTCGATGGTCATCGACTGGATGATCGCTTCGACTCTTGCGAACTCGGACTCGTCGATCTCCTCGTCGCCGATCATGTTGCCAATGCCGGGTATTTTCCCCAGCAGGTCGGAGAGCGGCCCCATCCGTTTCAACTGCTGGAACTGTTCGAGCATGTCGTCGAGAGTGAAGGTCGCCTTCTGAATCTTCTTCTGGAACTCGATCGCCTTTTCTTTATCGACGGTCTCCTGTGCCTTCTCGACCAGGGAGACCACGTCGCCCATCCCCAGGATGCGACCGGCGAGTCGGTCCGGATGAAACTCTTCGAGGTTGTCGATCTTTTCGCCCACGCCGACGAACTTGATGGGTTTTCCGGTGACCGCCCGGATGGAAAGGGCGGCACCGCCGCGGGCGTCACCGTCCAGCATGGTCAGAATGACTCCGTCGATGCCGAGCTTTCGATTGAACTCGTCGGCACTCTGGATAGCATCCTGGCCGGTCATCGAGTTCGCCACCAGCAGGCGCTGGTCCGGTTTCACCTTGTTGGCAATCTCTTCCAACTCGCCCATCAGGGCTTCGTCAATGTGAAGGCGTCCTGCCGTGTCCAGGATGACGAGGTCACAGCCCTCCTTCTGTGCGAATTTGACGGCCATCTTGCAGATACGGGGCGGAGTGAAATCCTCGGTAAAGACCGGCACGTCGATTTGCTCGCCGAGGAGTTGAAGCTGCTTGACTCCGGCGGGTCGCTGAACGTCGGCCGCCACCAGCATCGGTTTCCGGCCTTTGCGGCGGGCCAGGTGGGCCAACTTGGCCGCTGTTGTTGTCTTGCCGCTTCCCTGCAGGCCGAGCAGCATGACCACCCCCGGGCTGCTGCCGTCTTTGACCGGGAGCGACGTGTCGGCCTCACCCATCAGGTTGATCAGCTCGTCGTGGACAATCTTGACGATCTGCTGGGTGGGCTGAATGCTCTTGATGATCTCCTGCCCAACCGCCTTTTCGGTGCAGGATTTCACGAAACTGCGGGCCACCTTGTAACTGACGTCCGCCTCGAGCAGGGCCATGCGGATCTCCCGCATCCCCTCCTTGATGTTCTTCTCCGTCAGCTTGCCTTTTTTGCGGAAGCCGCTGAACACATTTTCGAGCGCGTTGCTTATCGTTTCAAACATGGTGCCTCTCTGGGCTTATGGATAGTCTTCCTGTACGCGTTCAATCCGGGCGCCAAGGTCGTTGAGCCGCTGTTCGATCCGCCCGTACCCCCGGTCGATATGGTATATACGATGTATTATAGTATATCCTTTTGCGGCCATCGCGGCAAGGACAAGGGCGGCGCTCGCCCTCAGGTCGGATGCCATCACCGGGGCCGCTGTCAGCGCCGGCTGGCCGACGATGATCGCACTCGAGCCCGCCTTGCGAATCTGTGCGCCCATCCGGCTCAGCTCGGCTACGTGCATGAAGCGGTCGGGGAAGACCTTGTCGGTGACCACACTGATCCCCTCGGCCCGGACGAGCAGGGCCGTTATCTGGGCCTGGAGATCGGTGGGCAGCCCGGGGTAGGGGAGGGCGATGACTTCCGACGCAGAGAGAGCGTCCGGCGCCCTGACGCGACAGGCGTCCCCGTCCGTATCGAAAACCACCCCGATCCGCCGGAGCGTGTCGATCACGGCCGACAGGTGCTCGGTCCGCAGACCGCGTATGGTGATATCGCCACCGGTAATCGCGGCCGCGACCATAAAGGTGCCCGCCTCGATGCGGTCCGGGATAACCCGGTGTTCGGTACCGTGCAGTTCCGGGACTCCGTCGATCACGATGCGGTGGCTGCCGGCACCGTGGATGCGTGCGCCCATCTTGGTGAGGAACTGTGCCAGGTCCACGATTTCCGGCTCGCAGGCGGCGCACTCGATGATCGTCCGGCCCTTTGCCAGGCAGGCGGCCATCATGATGTTACAGGTTCCGAGGGCGGTCGAGCCGTGCGGACCGCCGAGGTAGATTTCGCTGCCGGTCAGTTCCGGGGCGCTCGCGTCGATGTAACCGCCTTCAAGCTCGATCTGGGCCCCCAGTGCGGAAAGGCCCTTGAGGTGCAGGTCGATGGGGCGAACGCCGATGACGCACCCGCCGGGCATGGAAACACGTGCCCGCTTTCGTCGGGCGAGCAGGGGGCCGAGCAGGCACACGCTGGCCCGCATCTGGCGTACCAGTTCGTACGGGGCCTCGATTCGCCCGTTGTCCCCGGGGGTGATTTCGATGGTGCCGTCGGGCTCTCGATTCACATCGACGCCGAGTTCGCGCAGCAGGCCTGACATTGTACGAATGTCCCGGAGGTCGGGAATCCCGGCCAGGCGGGTGGTTCCGTCTCCCATCAGTGCGGCGGCCATCAGCGGCAGGGCGGCGTTCTTCGCCCCGTTCACGTGGACCTCGCCTGTCAGTGGATTTCCGCCTTGCACGTCAAATCGGTCCATATCAGCTTACTCTGCCTTTAACTCGCCTTTCTGGCCAGAAGCACGCGGTCGGTCCCGCGCAGGTCTTCGTGGATGCGCACATGGTTCAGGTCGTCAATCGTTTCCGCCTGCTCTCGCATCTGGTCGGCGGTGAACTCACTCAGTTCAAGGGCCAACAGCCCACCGGGCTTGAGAAACGCCGGCGCGTTCGCCAGAAGACGCAGAGTGTGATCCACGCCATCCGGCCCGGAGAACAATGCGATCTCCGGCTCGTATTCGAGCACCTCCGGCGGCAGGTCACCGCGTTCTTTCTCCGCCACGTATGGCGGATTGGACACCACCGCGTCGAGTTGGCCTTCCAGCCCTTCGTCCGCCAGCGGCTCGAGCAGATCGCCCAGACGCAACGCGACCCGGTCGGCCACTCGGTGGCCTTCGATGTTTCGCCGCGCGACGGCGAGGGCTGGCTCCGAAATGTCCGTGGCGTAAACGGTCGATTCGGGCCGTTCCAGGGCCAGTGTTACTGCGATGACTCCGCTGCCGGTCCCGATGTCGGCTGTGAGCAGCGGCCCGTCCTCAAGCTCGCCCAGTACGTGTTCGACGAGCGTCTCCGTCTCCGGCCTGGGCACGAGCACATCGCCGTTGATCTCGAACCGGCGTGAGAAGAACTCACGATGGCCCAGAACCTGTGCCGTGGGGCGTCGCTCGCCCCGCTGTCGAACCAGTTCCCGAAATCGGGACAGTTCCGGCTCGGTCACTTCCTCATCAAATCGCACGTACAGATCGATCCTCTGGCATCCCATCACGTGAGCCAAGAGGAGTTCGGCGTCGAGCCGGGCGGTATCGTTGATACCCTTCTTTTCAAAGAATACTCGGGTCGCGTTTATCAGGTCGAGGACTGTCCAGTCCCTGGCCATTATGATCCTGCGGTTTCGTTCAATGCGGCGAGTCGGTCTTCCTTGTCTTTTTCGACCAGGTCGGCCAGGAGCTTGTCGATATCGCCAGCCACAATCTGGGTGAGCGAATAGCTCTTCCCCAGGCGATGGTCGGTGACCCTGTCCTGGGGGTAGTTGTAGGTCCGGATTCGCTCGCTCCGATCTCCGGAGCCGATCTGTGACCTCCGTGTGGCGTCGCGCTCTTGCTTCCGGGCCTGAACTTCCTGCTCGTACAGGCGGCTCCTGAGTACTCGCATCGCCTTCGCCAGGTTCTTGTGCTGACTTTTTTCGTCCTGGCAGGAGACCACCATTCCGGAGGGTTCGTGTGTCAGCCGGATGGCCGATGCAGTCCGGTTGACACTCTGCCCGCCGGGGCCGGATGAGCTGAACCGGTCGATCCGGAGGTCTTCCTGGTCAATCTCGATGTCGATTTCCTCCGCTTCGGGAAGCACCGCCACGGTCACAGCGGATGTGTGGATGCGGCCGCTCGCCTCGGTGGCGGGCACTCGTTGGACCCGGTGTCCGCCGCTCTCGAAACGCAGGCGACTGTACACATCATTTCCTTTCACTGCGAAGATGACTTCGCGGAACCCGCCCAGCTCGGTCGGATGGCTCGAGACCATCTCCGTCTTCCAACCCCGGCCCTCCGCGTATTTGCTGTAGATCCGGAACAGGTCGGCGGCGAACAGGGCGGCCTCGTCCCCGCCGGTTCCCGGGCGGATCTCGATGATTACATTCCGCTGGGAGTCCGCGTCTTCGGTGAGGAGAAGGTCCTCGACCTCTGCCTCCAGCGCCTGCTCGACCGAGGCGAGTTCGTCCAACTCCTGGCTGGCCAGCGTGCCCAACTCGCCTTCCGGTTCTTCGGCCAGGATGGTCTCGGCCTCGTCGCGCCGGTCCTTGAGTTCCTGCGCCTCGCGGTATTTTTCAGCGGCGCGGGAGGCGAACCCGTACTCCTGGGCATATTTTTGGAAGAGAGCCCGGTTGCCGATCACATCGGGATCGGCGAGCAGCTTTTCGAGTTCATCGGCCCGGGATGCCAGTTCGGCGAGGCGGGCAAGGAGGGGCCCGTTCAGCATAGCGGCCTCCTCACCGTCTTATTGGCTGTCCTGCTCGGCGGCGGACTCAGCGGTTTCCTCCGGCTGGGCGTCCCTTCGGCCGGCGTAATTGCCGTACCGGCGTTGGAATCGCTCGACGCGGCCTGCGGTGTCCACATACTTCTGCTTTCCGGTGAAGAACGGATGGCAGGCAGAGCACACCTCGATCTCGAAATCGCCGCGCGTAGACCGCGTCTCTATGACGTTTCCGCACATGCAGGTGACGGTTGCCGGTTTATAGTCCGGATGAATGTCTTTTTTCATCACACAATCCTTCTCACGATAATTCTCGATACCCCAACGACGCAAACACCATTTTACCCAAACCCCGAGAAGTTTCAAGTTTTATCGTTGCGGAATCGCCGGCTGCCCTCCGCGTCGGAAATCCATATTTCGGCTTGAACTATGCCTTGGGCAGGGTATATAATGTGGATGTATCAGGCCACATCCGGCATAATTTGGGGGTTGCAATGCGACGACTTACGATTCTATTGACGGCTATTGTCCTTTCGGCGCCCATCGCGTTCACCGATACGATTATATTCAAGGACGGACGGACACTCGAGGGGCCGGACGTGAACGTTATCGCCGAACATGCCGGCGGGGTGGACGTCCGGGTCGCGCACGGCGAGATCACTCTGCAATGGCCGCAGATCAAAAAAATCATCATCAACTACGAGTCGAACCTGGCCGCCATGCAGGCGCAGAACCGGGACACGCCCCGCGCGCTCTACCGTTTCGTCGAACTGCTCATGCGGCACGAGATGGCGGAAGAAGCGGCGGAGACCTGTGCGATCATCCTCACCCGCGAGAATGTCTCCGAGGAGGTGCTGCTCAACGTCGCACGCCTGATGGAGGAGCAGGAGGAGTGGGACCTGGCATATAAAGCGTACGAGCGGATTCACCAGCAGAATCCGTCACGCGGCGACGTCATCGCGGGGCTGGACCGGCTCGCTCCGCTCCGTACCGCTGAAGACCCGGAGGAGGCGAGAGACCCGCGAGAAGAACCGGAAGATGAGCCGGAGGACGAAGAAGAAGGGGAAGTCGAAGAGGAGCCGCGGGTCCCCCGAGCCATTGAATACCTCGAGGCCGAGGACAACTGGGAAGTCGAGGCATGGGGCAACGAGGCCGAGGCGACGATTGTCGAACAGGCGCTCCAGGAGCAACAGAACAAGATACTGAGCGTGCAGTACAGGGGCCGGAAGGACAAGACCGCTGTGCGCCTCGACGGGCAATGGGACCTGAGCGAGTACAAGTACGTGGCGTTCGACATCTGGAATGCCGGCGAGAAATCGTTCGGTGTGGCCATCGCGCTGAACACCTTTCCCGGCTGGAAGTTCCACGAGAGCCACGCACGGCGGGTCCCGCCGCGAGAGTGGGTCCAAGTCCAGATACCACTCGATACCAATGATTTCAAGACCGAAGATACGAACTGGCGGCATACAAGCCGGCTGGGGAACGCCGATAACGTCCGGCAGCTCATCATCCTCATTTACAATACAGAGGAGGAGGGGCTGGTTTACCTGGACAACATCCGATTCATCGATCAGCACGACCGGCCCCGCCGGGAGTAAAGAACGCGAGCCACGCGGACGACAAACGAAAGGGCAGGGGAGAGTGGCGGAGTGACTGGCCGCGCTCCTGGTCCATCTCGAACGATTACTCTGGTACGGTAGATGCGCGGATCGATCTGGCCGTCGGCTCTCAGTCGGGCGGTTCGGGAAGGTCCTGTTCTCCGGGCAGGCGGGTCTCGGCATGACCGACAGTGCCGGACAGAGCCGTGCTGGTACCGGAGCCAAACAGAACGAGCGACGCGCCGACCTTGATGATGTCGCCGAAGACCAGATTGTAGTCCGTGATCTTTCGGCCGTTGACCGACGTGCCCGGGGAGCTCTCGAGATCGCGGACCCGGTAGCCCTGTTCGAACGGTTCGATCACGGCGTGGATGTGTGAGACGTGCTCGTCGGTCATCTGCAGACCGCAGTCGGCCGATCGACCGATGGTCACCGGCTGGTCGTCAACCCGTACGGTCTTTCCCTGATCAGCACCGACAATCACCCGGAGCAGCGGCATGCCAACCTCGCAAGCTCCTGTCAGAAATGTAATAACGACGAATTATTTTAGAACCGGCCCGGCAATGTGTCAACAACCGGGATGCGGTGAAAAACTGTGTGGCCGGACTCTCATCCTTTTTTCATGCAACAGCTTTTATACTTCTTGCCACTGCCGCAAGGACAGGGGTCATTCCGTCCAGGCTCGTCGGCTGCCCGTACCGGCCGCCTCACGCTGCCCGACTTGCCCGCCGCCCCGGCGGCCTGTCTCTCGGCTTCCGCCTGTTCGTAGGCGTTCACCGAACTGTGGACGAGGTTGAGGTCTTCTTCCTCTTCCTCGACTTCCGTGCCCAGTTCGACCCGCACCTTGAGCAGCATGTCGCTGACCTCCTCGTGGATGCTGTCCACCATCGCCTCGAACGCCTCGTAGCCCTCCTTCTTGTAGGCGATCTTTGGATCGATTTGGGCGTAGCCGCGCATCCCAATGCCGCTCTTGAGATGGTCCATCAGCTCCAGATGGTCCTTCCAGCGCGAGTCGATCGCCTGGAGGATCAGGACGCGGGCCGCCCAATGGAGCTGCCGCCTCCCCATCTCGCGCGTCCGTTTTTCGAGCGCGATGAATGCCCGTTCCTCGATCAGTTCGCGGACTTCCGTCGACGGCAGCTTGCTCAGCTCGAAGGCGTCCAGGCCGAGTCCGAACTTGCGATTGATCTTTGCGCCGAGTCCGGCGAAATTGCGGCCCTCGTCGTTCAGGTCGGAGTGCAGGAAGATGCCGCCCACGTGTCGGGCCGCGTCCACAGCCACCGCCTGCGGCGAGCGCTCCTTGTATCCGGCCATGGCCGCTTCGACAAATACGTCGAGGAGGTCGGAGTTCACCGATTCCAGAAGCTCGTAGATATCGAGGTAGCCATCGAGCCCCGATCGCTTCAGCCAATCCTGGAAGGCCTCGGCGTACCATGTGTCGGGCAAGGTCTGTGGCGGGAGGAAGCAGTCGACGGCGGCAGTGATCACGTCTGTGACAATCCTCGCCGGCTGCTTGCGGGCCAGCGAGTTCTGTGCCCGCTCGCACACCAGGTGCGTGAGCGTCCGCTCGTCGATATCCATCGTCTCTTGCATCTGCGCGGCGGGCACCGAAATGTGCAGTTTCGAGTTGACCCACCGCGCGAGCGGTTCGAGAGCGATCTCTTCGGTCCCCACGGAGGTCGCGAAATAGGCGGCCATCGCGTCGGCGACCAGCTGGTCGATGACTTCGGGTTGGTCCCATCCTTCCGCCTCGACTTCCTTGTTCAAGTGCTCGATGAGGGTCTCTTTCGCCTCGCTTCGTTTGCTGTCCACTTTCTTGGAAAGGGCACTGTCGAGCTTGATGGGCGAGGAAGCAAAGCTGAACCGGCCGCGCGACCACGCCGCGAGGTGTTCGTAAGACGGGTCCTCTGCAAATGCTTCGCTTGTGAGGAATTCTTCCACCGATGAACGCACACAATTTCTGGCGAAGTCCAGGGCGTCTTCCTCGGGCAGTTCGAGTACCTGGCTGCCGAAAAGCACAGGGAGTTCCTGCCGGGTGAGAGCGAGCCACTGTTCCTTGGTGATGTGCAGCCCGAGCCGTTCCGCCCAGTTGACCAGCGGCTCGAAGTTGCGTTCCTCCGGGGCGTCCTCGGCGGTGAGATAGAGCCCGACCGAACTGTCGATCACCTCTTGCAGCATCCGGGCGATGATCTCGTCCAGCCCACTGCAATAGATGTTCGGCGCCTTGCTCTCATCGATCGCGTTGGCAACCGTCTCGACCATCTCTTCGCCGGGGAACTTGCTCAAATCGAACCCGTCGATCCGAACTCCGAAATCCTCGCGGAGGCGGCGTGCCAGGCCGTCGAAATCCCTGCCGTCCGACTTGAGCGTCTCGGTAACCGCGTTGAAGATGGCGGGGTAGTGCCAGTAGAGCGTGACTCCTTCCGGCTCGTCCAGTTGCTCTGCTTTGCTCGCCGCGAGTTCCTCGGCCACCCGGTTGGCGGCCTCATCGGCGATCTCCTCGAACTCGGGCGGTGAAATCCGAACGCCGAACCGGCACTCGACCCATAACGAGAGCCGCATCGCCGACGGGCGGCGGCGAAAGAAGTCCGAATCGACGTAAAGCCGGACGGCGCGAGTGACCAGCGTGTCGATGACCTGGCCGGCCGGCATCTCTCCAAACCCTTCGGTCAGTCGCTCGGCCACCAGGGGTTCGATCTTCTCCGGCCGCCCCAACAGCCCGGGCCATTCGGTTCCGTCCACCCGGCAGGGCAGGTCGCCGATCCATTCTTTGAAGGTGTCGTAGTCCCACGTATCAGCACCGAGGACGGGCAGGTCTGCGTGGAGGCCGCGGCGGGCCCAGTCGCGGACCAGGTCTTTCGTTTCGGCCAGCTCGACCGCCTCCGAGAGCTTCGCGATGAGCTTTTGGGCGAACAGATCGTCCCAGTCAAGTCGGCTGTCGAAGCCGAGCCGATTGAACCCTGCTCGTTGTTCTTCGCGGGTGCCGCGGCGGGCATTTTCCAGGGGGCCGACGACCTCGGTAACGGCCTGTTTTGCCCGTGCCTCGATCTCCTCCGGTTTCGGTCGCCCGTTTGCGGCGGCTTGTTCGGCGACGTTCTCGCTGAATGTCCGCAGTGTCCCGGACCTCCATGCGTCGGGCTCGACGGCGACGCCGGCCGCGGCCCGGACGGCCGACGCCGCCGGCTGGAACGAGCGCTCGAGTTCTACATCGTCGCCCCGAAGCCACTCGGGGGCGATGAAATCATTGATGACCTCGCGGGCAATCTCGTCGGCCGGCCGTTCCCGAAACGCTTCGAGCACCGCCTGCCGCTCGCTGTACACCAGCTTCCGCTGCTCGTTCATCACCTCGTCATATTCGAGGACCTGCTTCCTGTAATTGAAGTTCTGCTCCTCGACTTTCTTCTGGGCCCGTTCGATCGCCCGGCTGACCATGCCCGACTCGATCTCCTGGCCGTCGCTCAGCCCGGTCTTCTGCATGAACCCGCGGACCCAGTCGCCCATAAAGATCCGCATCAGGTCGTCTTCAAGCGAGAGGAAGAATCGAGATGAGCCGGGATCGCCCTGGCGGCCCGCCCGTCCGCGAAGCTGGTTGTCGATCCGGCGAGACTCGTGGCGCTCTGTCCCGACGATGTGCAGCCCGCCGAGCTCGACGATGTTCTTGTGATCGGCCTCGGCCTGGTCTTCCAGTTCGTTCAGCCGCGCGAGCAGTTTTGCCCCGAGGTCCGGTTCGAGATCGATGCCCAACTGGCCGGCAATGCGGTGTATATTCTCTCCCGGCTGGAGATGCGGGTCCCACACCGCCCGTTCGCCCGGAGGAAGACCCGGCAAGACGATCTGGGCGGGTTCGTCCGGTGGCGATTCAGTGAACCGTTTGGCATATCGGAAGACGTTTATCAGGTCGCGCGATTCGGTTTCCGTGCGATGATGTCGGACCTCGAGCTCCCCCTGGAGAGCGAGGGTCGGGTTGCCGCCGAGCACGATGTCGGTGCCTCGCCCGGCCATGTTGGTGGCGATGGTGACGGCACCGGGTTCGCCCGCCTGGGCGACGACCAGCGATTCTTTCTTGTGGTATTTCGCGTTCAGGACATCGTGCTTGATGCCCCGGCGTTTCAGTCGCTCGGACAGCATCTCGGACCGTTCGACGGAGATGGTTCCGACCAGCACCGGCCTGCCGAGCTGGTGAATCCGAGCGATCTCCTCGATGATCGCCTCGACCTTGTCCTTGTCGGTCGCGTAGATGATATCGGGGTGGTTCTGTCGGCGCAGTGGCCTGTTGGGCGGGATCGGGATGACCTCCAGGTCGTAAATCTTGGCGAACTCGCCCGCCTCGGTCATCGCCGTCCCGGTCATACCGGACAGCTTGTTGTAGAGCCGGAAGAAGTTCTGGAAGGTAATTGTGGCCAGTGTCTGGTTTTCTTCCTGAACCTGCAGGTTCTCTTTGGCCTCGACTGCCTGGTGCAGCCCATCGCTCCACCGGCGTCCCGGCATCAACCGGCCGGTGAACTGATCGACGATGATGACTTGCCCCTCGCGAACCACATACTCCTTGTCGCGCTGATAGAGCTCCTTGGCCTTCAGGGCGTTGTCCATGAAATGCGGCCATTCGATGTTCTTCCCGGTATAGAAGTCGGTGACTCCGCACAGCTTCTGTGCGGTCAGAATCCCTTCCTCGGTGAGGACGACGGAGCGTTCTTTTTCCTTGACCTCGTAGTGGTCGCCCTTGCGTAGCCGTTGTGCGGCCCGGTTGGCCACGTAGTATTTGTCCGTCGCCCCTTCGCCGGCTCCCGATATGATCAGCGGGGTGCGTGCTTCGTCGATGAGGACGCTGTCTACCTCGTCGATGATCGCGTAGTGCAACTCGCGCTGGGCCTGGTCCTCCGCCCGCAGTTTCATGTTGTCCCGGAGGTAATCGAAGCCGAACTCGTTGTTGGTGCCGTACACGATGTCGCAGGCATAGACCGGGCCGCGTTGGCGCGGGTCCATCTCGGACTGGATGGCTCCGACTGACAGGCCGAGGAACTCGTAAACCGGGCTCATCCAGGCCGCATCGCGCCGGGCAAGATAGTCGTTGACCGTGACCACGTGCACGCTCTTCCCGGTGAGTGCGTTCAGGTATGCGGGCAGCGTGGCGACCAGCGTCTTGCCCTCGCCGGTGATCATCTCGGCGATCATACCGCGGTGGAGAACAATCCCGCCGAGGAGCTGGACATCATAGTGGCGCTTCGGATAGGGGTGGCCCTCGACCCGTCGTGCGGCTTCGCGGACCACGGCGAACGCCTCGACCAGGAGGTCATCGAGTGTCTCGCCGTCGGCATACCGATTGCGAAACTCGTCCGTCTTGGATGCCAACTGCTGGTCGGACAGTTTCATCAACTCCGGTTCGAGGGCGTTGATGGCGTCGATGGTCGGCTGCATCTTGGCAAGGGTTCGTTCGACGGCGGTCCCGCCGAGGATGAGCCGGAACACCGAGTCGAGGAAACGGCCGAAGTAGTTCGGCACCGTCTCCGCCAGGGAACGAAGTTTCTCCAGGAAGGAACTTTGCGGGATTCCTGTCGGCATCTCACTCATATCGACAATAACCTCGATTCCGAAGCGGCATCCGAGAAAGCAGCCGCAGGTTTTCTTCGGTTGAAATTCGTTTCGTATTGCGCTGCGCCCCGCTTTTCGAGCCGGGGAGCCGCGTCATAAGAACAGCTTGTTCGGGCTGGATGATCGGTTCGATGGTGATCCACCGGCAACGCCACAAACAGCCCTCATATCGCCCTCAACAGGCGAATTCTTCACCGTAATTGGCTTTTTATATGATATCAGAACCCCGCAGATCGATCAAACCGAGTTAATGCGTGCGTTTGTGCAGCGACAGAGCGGTGCGACGGGCCGTGTCAGTCAGATCGTCGGCAGGCGGGCGGTTTGTCGATCGGCGAGTTCTATCAACCGGGGTGGCAATGACGACCTTGTATTCGAGCGGTTGATGGATGCGGCGGTTATCCGCCCGTCCACCGCAGAACGGCCGAGCCCCAGGCGAGTCCCCCGCCGAACGCGACGAGCACCACCAGGTCGCCGCGTCGGATCAGGCCCTTGCGGTTCGCTTCGTCGAGGGTAATAGCCACCGACGCCCCAGATGTATTGCCGTAGCGGTCGAGCGTGGTGTACGTCTTCGACATAGGAATGCCGAGGGCGTCCATCCCGAACTTGATGATGTTGATGTTCGCCTGGTGTGCGACGAGGAAGTCGATATCGTCCACGGTCAGGTTCGCCCGTTCGAGGGCGGTCCGCACTGCTCGCGGGAACGCTCGAGTGGCAAACTCCCATACGTGTTTCGGCTTCATCTGGAAGTAGTGCAGGCCGTGCTGCACCGTTTCGATGCTGGCGGGCATTCGCGTCCCCCCGGCCGGGGCGGTTATCGTCTCGTACCCGCTTCCGTCGGTCTGTACGTATGAGGTGAGGATGCCGGGTTCGCCGGCCGGTGCCCGGCCGAGTACCATCGCTCCGGCCCCGTCGCCGAAATAGATGCACGAGTTGCGATCGGTAAAATCGAGCATCCGGGAATAGACTTCCGAGCCGATGATCAGGGCGGACTCGGCCGAACCGTCCTCGATGTACCGGCGGACGATATCGATGGCGTAGACCGTGCCCGTGCACATCACGGGCAGGTCGAAGGCCATGGCGTTCGGGGCGCCGAGTTCGCCCTGGACGATACACGCGGTGCCGGGGAAGATGCGGTCCGGGACCGTGGTGGCCAGGACGATCATATCGAGTTCCTCGGGACGAACGTCCGCCGCGTCGAGCGCCCGCCGGGCGGCCTGGATGGCGAGGTCCGACGTCGCCTCATCGTCGGCTGCGAATCGCCGCTCGACTACGCCGACCCGCTTGCGAATCCACTCGTCGCTGCTGTTGATATTCGCGATTGATATGACGTCGTTGTTGGTGAGCACACGTTCAGGAAGATAGGACCCGGTGCCCAGAATCATCGCGGCATATCGCTTGCCCGCCCCGGTTTTTTCTGAAGGGCCGGCCGTGGGTTCGGCCGATTCGACGAACCGGCGGACATCCTCTTCACGGATAACCCCCTGTGGTTTCACCTGATCGAGGTCGACACCGAACTCGGCGGCCAGGCGGCGGGCCTTCAGTGTCGCCCTCGCCCTGGGCGGTCGGGCCTCCTCGGGCGACGCGGCTGATTTCGGAGCCGCCACGTCCTCTGGTTCCGGCAGGGGGGAGTCGGGCCGTTCGGTGACAAACCCGAGCACCTGGCCGACCGCGCACTCCTGGCCGGGCTGTATCCGGTGCCGGAGGAAGCCCTCGGCCTCGGCCTCCAAATCGACGGCGGCCTTGTTCGTCTCGACGGTGCAGACGATATCGCCCGGGCCGACCTTCTCTCCGTCATCGACAGCCCACCCCACCACGATGGCGGTATCTTCGTTCACGTTCAGACGGGGCAGGTGTATGGCGTGTATTTGCTCGTCCGGTTGTTCGTTGCTCATTGCAGCATCACTTTCTCGACTGCTCCTCTGACGGTTTCCACGCCGGGCAGGACGTGGTCTTCGAGTGGCCGGGCGGTGGGCAGCGGCAGGTCCCGCCCGGCGACACGGACGGGTCTGGCCACAAGCCGGTCGCCCCATCGTTCGACGACGCGGGCCACCACCTCGGCCGCCCAGCCCCAGGACCGAGGGCCTTCTTCAGCCACGATGAGCCGACCGGTACGGGCGACCGACTCGCCGATCAGAGCGGTGTCCAGCGGGCCGATTTCCGATGGGGCCAGAATCTCGCAGGCCACCTCGTCCTCGTTAAATGCGGCGGTCATCGCCTCCTCAACGACCGGGAGCATCGGGCCGTAGGTCACCACGGTTACGTTCGGCTGCTCGCCCGCCGCGTTATTCAGGACGGCAGCCGGATATGGCGGGTGAGTGTGGGCGATGTCGTAGTGCTCGCTGACCGTGGCCTGCTCCGCGGCATAGAGCAGTTTGCCTTCGATAAAAACCACCGGGTTGGAGTCGTCGATCGCCGCCCCGATCAGGGCCGCTGCATCGTGGCGAGGCGTGGGGGCGACGATGCGGAGCCCGGGGGTCGAGAGCAGCATCCGCTCCAATGACTGGCTGTGGGTGGGGCCGTAGCCGCGCCGCCCGCCCATCGGCGCCCGGACGACCAGGGGGACGGAGACGGCCCCGTTGTACATCCAACTGAACTTGGCGGCGTGGTTGATGAGTTGGTCGGCTGCGAGGGCGATGAAGTCGCCGAACATCATCTCGACGACGGGTCGCAGGCCGCGCAGAGCCATCCCGGTCGCCACGCCCACCACCCCCGCTTCGCTTATCGGGGCGTTTATCAGGCGTCCGGGAAATTCCGAGGACAGACCGCGGGTTATCCGGAATGCCCCTCCGTAGGGATCGCAGATGTCTTCTCCGAGGAGATACACCGTGGGATCGTCGGCCAGCTTTTTGCGGAGCCCGGCTGCAATCGCCCGCCCGACGGTCAGCTTTTCCATAACCCCTTCCCGATATCACCCAGGTCCTGGACCGGTGCGTTTCTGGCGGCGGCGATGGCCCGCTCGATCCGCGCCCGGCAACGCCCTTCGATCGCCCGCCGTTCGGTCTCGGCGAGAGCCCCCGCCAGCCGAGCAAGCGGGTCGCGTCTCTGCCACTCGTCTTCCTCTTCCCGGGTCCGATAGGCCCGTTCGTCGTTGATACTGTGGCCGCAGAATCGGTAGGTTCGCAGTTCGAGCAGATAGGGGCGGCTGTTCTCGCGCACGTACTCGACGGCTTGCTCAGCCGCTGCAATGACATCAAACACATCGTCGGACTCGACGGTCGCCGATTCGATGGCCAGGGCGCCTGCCCTCGGGACGATTCCGCCGGCCAGCGTATCCCGCACGTGGGTGCTCATCGCGTAGAGATTGTTTTCGAGCGCATAGAGGATCGGGGCGTCCCACAGAGAGGCCATGTTCATCGCCTCGTGCAGGATACCCTGGGCGAGTGCCCCGTCGCCGATGAACGAACAAACGATGTTACCGGACGCCCGCTGCTTCTCGGCCAATGCCATGCCGGTCCCCACCGCCCCCATTCCGCCGGTGATCCCGTTTGTGTAGAAGTTCTCGGCATAGAGGTGCTGGGAGCCGCCGCGCCCGGCACACACCCCGGTCGCCCGGCCCATGATCTCGGCCATGAGGCCCTGGACGTCGCCTGTCCAGGCGAGGAAATGCCCGTGGCCGCGGTGGGTACTGGTCACTACGTCGGTCGGTTCGAGTGTGGTCACCACGCCGACCGCTGTGGCTTCCTGGCCGATGCAGGGATGAGTGGTCCCGAACAGTTCTCCCCGGCTAAACAGTTCGGCGATGCGTTCCTCGAATGCGCGGATGAGGTACATCTGTTCGTAGGTGTCGATCTTAGCGCATATGGCCACAAGCCGCTCCAGAGCCGCCGGGTGCATTCGGTTCAGATTATGATTCTATGCCCGCTTCGGTTTCATTGCAAGCACAGCGGCGTCGAGGCCGCCGTCCGCACGCTTCCGACTGTAATATTGCCGGGGATTGAAGCCGCTTGGCGGGTGGGGCAGGGGGGTCAAACAATAGTCGAGTCGTCATCGCCGGCGGATTCGCCGGGCTCCTTGCCAACGTGCTCGAGCACCTCGTCCTCGACGAAGATGGGAGCTTCCAGGCGAACAGCGAGTGCCACGGCGTCGGACGGGCGGGAATCGACCTCAACGGATTCCCCGTTCACCTGGAGGATGAGCTTTGCGTAGAAGGTGTTGTTCCGCAAGCCGCTGACGATGATGCGGTCGAGCCGGGCCCCCAGTTCGGTGATGACGTTCGAGAGGAGGTCGTGAGTCAGCGGTCTGCGGGTGGGGATGTCGCGAATTTTACGATCGATTGCGGCTGCCTCGACAATCCCGATCAGGATGGGGAATATCCGGGTGCCTTGTTTTTCGCGGAGCCAGATCACCTGATAGTCGCTCGTCTCGGTGATCAGGATTCTCGCCAGTTCCATTTCGACCATTGGTCTTCCCCAATCGGATTATCATTACCACCTAACAGCCATTCTAGTTTTCGGGGCGCCAATGTCAACTTGCTCGTCTGCGGATTTCCCTTGAAGGAGTTTCGCGATCCACGGCGGCAGCGGGAGGGAGACTCACGTCGCAGCTACGGTGATTGCCAACTTGTTTGCGCTGTCAACAAACAGGATCGGTTCGCCCTCACGAGTCCAGCGCGATACCAGTCCCGCAGGGTCGGGGCAGGCGATCAACCCGGTCCCGTCGAGAGTGGAAGGGGGCAGGGCGGTCGTCGCGTACAGGGCGGTAAGGCGCAGCAGCATCTCGTGGAACAGGACGGCCTTGTGGCCGAACATGACATATTTCGCTCGGATGGCCCTTGCATAGGCAGCGGCATCGTCTTTCAGCGGGGCAAAGAAATTGGCGGCCGTCCGCTCGGACGTTGCCACACCGTTCCGGCATTCAACCAGCCACAAGACCTCGGCCCCGTCGGCCACACTTTCCTTCGTCAACTCCAGTGATCGCTGGGCAGTATAGAGGGTCTCGTCGTGCGGATATCCGCCACAACTGATGACCGCCCTGCGGTACGGTCGGTCCACGGCCACGGTCAAGGCGGCGTCGACCTGCCTTATGCCCTCAGCCACCACTTGCTCCAGGGGGCCGAATCTGGCCCAGCGGGTTTTTCCGCCATCGCCGACCGAGGCGAGGGCATAGACTGGCCGGGAGTCTGCCACAATCCGGGCGGCCTCCAACTGATTACGAGCGACGGGGTTATCCCTTCGAGATCGATCCGGGTGCAGCGGGTGCCGGCAGGCGGCCGCGCCCGGCTCAAGCGTCAATGCGTGGTCCTGCTCGACGGTTTCGTACCGAGCCAGTCCGGGAAGAAGGAACTTGGCGGGGTTCGAGTATCCGGCGAAGTAATGTGGCTTCATCTCCGACACGATGCAGATGACGTCGGCCGACTCGATCCATCGATTGAGGACGACCTCGACTCCGAAGCTCGTCCGGCCCAGATCAACCAGGGGGCTCGACCGGCAGTCGTGGGCTCCTGCGTCCACCAGCGGCAGACGCTCCCGGCGGCACACCTCATCGATCATCTCCAGGATGCGGCGGTTGTCGGGAGTGTCCGCCCGGTGTGTCCCGCTGGCAATCAGGACTCTTATCGACCGGGCCGGTCGCAGTACCTGTGCCAGTGCAGACAGCCCGGCCCGGTTCGGCTGATCGCGGGTGCCGTCTGCAAGAAGCACCAGCACGTCCCTTTGGTCAACATCAGCCGCGGCCTCTTCGCTCGCTCGTTCGACGGCTCCTGTCAGGGACAATCGAGCGGGCTGACCCTTATCCTGCTGCGGCGGGCGGACGACCTGTCCTACACAGTCGTCCGGGATGTCAAACGCCATCCGCCGGTCGCCGTAGCCCAGTGATATCTGCACCTGCCTGCCTCTCACCCCGTAATTCGGAACGTCCATTCTACGATAAACTCGCACCCATTGCAGTCAATCGCCGGTCGGCCAGCCAATACCGAGAAACCTGAAGTCGAACGAAACTTGTTGAATTCGACCTTGACATCCCTTACCGCTTATCACTAAACTATGCCAGGAGGAAGAACTATGCGACTGAGTATCCTATTCTTGAGTGTTGTGGCTGTCACCCTGTCTGCCGATGCTTGCCTGGCCGCTGGTCGCCTCGGCCGAGACGAAAAGACAACATCCCAGCGAATCAGCCGTCCGCGTCCAGAGGTTCAAGCCCGTGTTCAGGACCATGTCAGGCGGGACGAGCATGCGGCGCCGGATGCCATTTCCGGTCGGATTACCGGCCGAAGGGCTCCGTCCCAACGGCTCCACGCGAACCTTGCCCGGGATATTCGCAGCGAGAGACGAGCGGACCCACAGAAGATTGGGCGAAACCTGACCGCCGTCGTCGCCAGTCAAGACCGACGTGCGGCAGCGGAAGAAGAGGCCCGGCTCCGTCGGCCGGCTCGTCGCCGTCGACGCCGGCGCATCGTGACTGCCACACGACGTCCACCCGTCTGGTAATCAACCACGTGACTCGTTTTATTCCGGCGGCCGCCTGTTGCCTGGTTCTGTGCGTCGTCGGCTGCGCGCCCACTATGCCGTCGACCCGGTTCAATGGTGAACTGGTGACGCTCAAGGCCGATGTCCCGCCCGCCGATGGTCGCCGCCTGACGGAGTTGGCCGACTCGTTTCTCGTGGAAGTGAGCCGAAAGCTCGACGCCGAACCACCCTCGCCCACAGTTTACGTGTTTGGTCGACGGCGGGACCTCCGCCGGTTCCTCCGCCTCAATTCGCCCGCCTTCGCCAGGCGAACGGGTGCCTGTTTTGTGACCGAAGACGGGAATATCATCATCGCTCTCCGGGCATCCCGGGGCGGGAAGCCAGCCCTCGACTCACTTCGGCATGAATTGACCCACGCGGTGATCGCTGCCAATTTCGTGCGCCCGATGCCGTGGCTGGACGAAGGCCTGGCCCAGTGCCTGGAGGAGGGGATGCCGCCCGGGGAACCGGCAGAGGTACTCGATGCGCTCGCCGCCATGAACGACATCGAGGACCGCGTTCTCCGGGTCGTGTCGATTACCGAACACGCCGGTCTGACCACGACCGACTATCGAGTAGCGTGGGGCCTGACCTGGTTTCTGATCCAGGATGGCGGGTATGGATGGCAGGCGATTCGACGTTGTCTCGAGCCGCCGGAGTTTGGAGAGACGCCGGCGCAGCGGCTGGCTCGGGGGCTCGGGCTCGGGCCTGAGCCGATCGCCCGCAGTTTCAAGATGTTCCTGCAACGCCGCCGCGAACACTCGTTGGGCGATTCGTCCACCGACCTAGGGTTTCACGTATTGGCCCTCGCCTGTGATATGTGATTGCGACGCCTGGGCGGACCAGCAGTATCGCCTCAGGCGTATAGTTCGGGCCAGGTCGCGCGTTCTTCGTCCTCGGGGAACCGGGTGAGCACATCCATATCGACCACTGCGTTTTCTTTCGGCGGAGCTTCGTAGCGCTCGACATTCTGGCGAACCGCGCGGAGCGAGTCACCGGGCTCGATTGCCTGCGTTGAAGGGACGACGGCGAGAGCGAAGAAGGTGAAGTCCGGCCGCGAAAAAGCGAAGCTGGTAATACGCCCGATCGGCGCGCCGTCCTGGTCAATGACCACGTGCCCCGGTCGAACGCTTCGCCGCCCCTGGCCGCGGACCCGGATAACCCTCTGGTTTGCACTTCTTACGCGGTCGATGTAAGTCCGTCGCCCGATGAAAAATGGGACGTGGAACCTGGCGATAAAGCCGTAGCCCGCCTCGGTGATCGAGAGGCGACACGGCCCCTCGAGCTCGTGCCCGAACAACGGAAATCCCGCCTCGGTCCGCGTCGAATCGCGCGCGGCCAGCCCAGCCGGGCGAACGCCCAGCGGCTCGCCGGCTTCGAGCAGGGCGTCCCAGAGCTCGGCGCAACGTGTCGGATGCACATAGACCTCGAACCCGACCGCTTCACCGGTGTAGCCGGTGGCCGCGAGCAAGCACTCAATCCCGGCCAGCCAGACTCGGACGAAGCGATTCTGCTCCAGGCGCGGGATGGCAAACCGATCCTTGGCATCCGCGGCGAGCCGACAGAGCACCGCGGCTGACTTCGGGCCCTGCAGGGCGAGCCCGACGAGGCCATCCTCGCGCAGATTACGGATTTCGACGGGGGCTTCGATCTGCCTGGCGGGCAGTTCGCCGTCGATGGCTGCCTCCTGCGAGTTGACCGCGTTGATCCAATCCCAGTCCCGCTCGGCGTTCGCGGCGTTTGCGACAAGCATAAAGCGGTCTCGCGCCAACCGGTATATGTACATGTCATCAATTGCGGTGCCGTCGGG
>PWKM01000340.1 GCA_003559755.1 Planctomycetota bacterium | reverse complement strand
AGACCGCCGACGGGGCCTTGATCCGGAGGGAAGACGATGGAACTGAAGTACGGTTGCAACCCGCATCAGAAGCCGGCCACGCTCGAGGTGCCCGACGGCGCGTTCGAGTTCCTCAACGGCAAGCCGGGCTACATCAACATGCTCGACGCCCTGGGTGCGTGGCAGCTCGTCCACTCGCTCAAACAGGCGACCGGGGTGGCCGCCGCCGCCTCGTTCAAGCACGTCAGTCCGGCCGGCGCGGCGATCGCCCGACCGCTGACCGACGCGCTCCGCCGGTCCCAGATGCTGGGCGACGAGGACTACTCGCCCGCCGCGCTCGCCTACATCCGCGCCCGGGCCGGCGACCGGATGAGCTCGTTCGGCGACGTGGCCGCGGTCAGCGAGCCGGTGGACGCATCGCTGGCCAGGGTGCTCGATATGGAGGTCTCCGACCTCATCGTCGCGCCCGACTTCGAGCCGGAGGCGCTCGACATCCTGAACAAGAAGAAGGGCGGGAACTACCTGGTCATCCAGGCCGACCCGGGCTACGAGCCGCCCGAGATCGAGACCCGCGAGGTCTTCGGGTTCACCCTGTCGCAGAAGCGGGACGACTCGCAGATCACCAAGGACCTGTTCGCCGAGGCGGTGTCGGGCGAGGCCGTCCCCGAGGACATCCGCGAGACGCTCGTCGTGGCCACCATCGCCCTGAAGTACACCCAGTCGAACTCGGTCGCACTGGCCTACGACGGCCAGGTGATCGGGATCGGAGCCGGGCAGCAGTCGCGGGTCCACTGCACCCGCCTCGCCTGCGGCAAGGCCGAGAAATGGCTGCTCCAGCAGCATCCGAAGACGCTCGGGCTCCGGTTCAAGGACGGGCTGATGCGGGCCGAGAAGACGAACGTCGTCGATCAGTTCCTGCTGTGGGACGAGCTCTCGGAGCCGGAGATGGTCGCGATGCTCGCCGGGCTGGCCGAACGGCCCGAGCCGATCAGCCGGGAGGAGCGGGCCGAGTGGGTCGCCGGGCACGGCGGCATCTGCCTGTCGTCCGACGCGTTCATCCCGTTCCGCGACAACATCGACCGGGCCGGCCGCACCCACGTCGAGTACGTCGCCCAGCCGGGCGGCTCGGCTCGCGACGACGGCGTGACCGCCGCAGCCGGCGAGTACGGGATGCACATGATCCACACCGGCATCCGCTGCTTCCTGCACTGAACGGCGGCCGGGGCGGAGCGCAGACAACCTGCGTCGCCGCGGACACCGGCTCGGAAAACATGGCACAAGGCGTGTTGACCCTGTGGCCGGGCGGGTACCGGCTGATCGGATGGACTTGCCGATGACCGGCCAACAACTCCAACTGGTCGAGCCGGACGAGTCGCTCAGGGAGGCGTTCATCGATTACCTCGAGGAGCTCGAGGCAGCGGGCGAGCCGGGGGCCGGGCGGGAGCTCGGCCGGGCGAAGAAAGACTTCGACGCCTTCGTGCAGCGGCGGCGCGACCGGGCGGCCGGCCGAAAGCTGCCCCGCGGGTTCGTGCCCAGTACCGCATTCTGGCTGATGCAGGGCGACCGCGTCATCGGGCGCAGCCGGCTCCGCCACTACCTCAACGCCCGGCTCACCCAGCGGGGCGGGCACGTCGGCTACGAGGTCCGCCCGTCGGAACGCGGCCGGGGCATCGCCACCCGGCTGCTGGCCCTGACCCTGGAGAAAGCCCGGGAGGTCGGATTGCAGCGGGTGCTCGTCACCTGCGACCGCGACAACCCCGCGTCCGCCCGGGTCATCGAGAAGAACGGCGGGGTGTTCGCCAACCAGGTCGTCGCCCCGGACAACGGCCGGCCCACCCGCCGATACTGGATCGACCTGTAACACAAATAAGGAGAGAACGCGATGACACGGCTGAGCGTGAACGTGAACAAGGTGGCCCTGCTGCGCAACCAGCGGGACATCGGCATCCCCAGCGTGACCGAGGCGGCGCAGACGATCATCGACGCCGGGGCGGCGGGCGTTACCGTACACCCCCGCCCGGACCGGCGGCACATCCGGCCCGAGGACTGCGACCGGATCGCCCCGCTCTGCCGGGACGTCGAGTTCAACATCGAGGGCAACCCGTTCGCCGAACAGTGCGACGGCTACCCCGGCTTCATGAACATCCTCCGCCGCATCCGGCCCGACCAGGCGACCCTGGTGCCCGACAGCCCCGACCAGTCCACCTCCGACCACGGCTGGGACCTGGCGGCCGACGGCGACCGGCTCCGCCCGCTCGTCGAAGAACTCCGAGCCCTCGGCTGCCGGGTGAGCTTGTTCATGGACGCCGATCCGGAACGCATCGCAATGGCCGCCGAGGTCGGGGCGGACCGGGTCGAGCTGTACACCGAGCCCTACGCCCGGGCGTTCGAGTGCGAGCGAGCGGACGAGGCCCTGCCCGCGTTCGTCGTGTCGGCCGAGCGGGCCGCGAACGTCGGGCTGGGCGTGAACGCCGGCCACGACCTCAACCTCGACAACCTGGGCCGGTTCTGCTCGGCCGTGCCCGGGGTGCTCGAGGTCTCGATCGGCCACGCACTCATCGCCGATGCACTCCGGTACGGGCTGGCCGAGACCGTCCGCAAATACCTGGCCGTGCTGGCCGGCTGAGCCGCCGTTGATCGCGCGATATCATTCGGACTGAGCCCCCCCGTTGGCCGGGCTCAGCCCTCCTCGGTCAGGAACTCTTCGACCGCCCGGAGAAGCTCGTCGCGGTCGCCGAACTTCTGCGTGGGTGCGGGCAAGCTGTTGCGGAACCACGATCCGTAGCGGCGGGTGATGATCCGCCGGTCGGCGATGATCACGATCCCCCGGTCGGTCTTGTGCCGGATGAGCCGGCCGAACCCCTGCCGGAGTCGGATGACCGCGCTGGGCAGCGAGTAGCCGATGAACGCGTTCTCGCCCTCCGCCTCGATCTGCTCGCACCGCGCCTGGTGGATCGGGTCGGTGTACACCGCGAACGGCAGGCGGGCGACCACCAGGCAGGAGAGCGTCTCGCCCATCAGATCGACTCCCTCCCAGAACGAGTGTGTGCCCATCAGGACCGACCGGACATCGCGCTTGAACTCGGCGGTGATGCTCTCGCGCGAGCCGGACGCCCCCTGTGTCAGGATGTGGATGCCGTCGCCCAGCAGCTCGTCCCGGAGCACGCCCGTAGCGGCACGCAGCATGTGGTAGCTGGTGAACAGGGCCATCGCCCGGCCCCGGGTGCGGCGGAAGACCTCGGCCATCAGCACGCCGAGCTGCTCGCCGTACTCGGTCCCCCGGCCGCTCGGTTCGGGCAGGAACGCGGGCACCATAATCCGGCACTGGCGGTCGTAGTCGAACGGGGTCCCGGCGTTGGTCTCGATCAGGCGGTCGGGCTCGACCAGGTCCAGCCCCAGCCGCTTGCGGAGGAACGACGTCGAGCCCCGCACGGTCAACGTGGCCGAGGTGAACACGGCGGTGTGCTTGGGGCCGTACACGTGCTCGAACAGTTCGGGGCCGATCTTGATCGGGGCCGCCCAGCCACGGACGCCGCCCTGGCGGGAGTCGGCCCGCTCGACCCAATAGACGTAGTTCTCGTTGGCGGTGGCCAGGAACAGCTCGAGGTCCTGGGTCAGCTCGCGCAGCCAATCGACGACCGCGTTCAACTGCTGGATGAAATCCGCCTGGTCCGCCTGCTCGCCCGGCCCCATCTGGTCCAGCGTGTCGGCCAGCCCCTCGGTCGGCCGCATCACCCGGGCGAGAGCGGAGATGAGCGTCTCCTTGGCCGCCCGGATCGGCGCCCACATCGACTCGCGTTTCCGGTCGGGCCAGATTCGCTGGACGTCCGCCTCGTCCTTGTCGCCCAGCAGGTCGGCGAGCCGGTGGAAGAACGGCTCGAGCGCGTCGTCCATCGTGCTCAGGGCATCGACCGCCTTCGTCGCCTGGTCCGCTGCGAGGTCCCACAGTTCGGAGGCCCGGTAGAGCCGCTCGGCCTCCCGGAGGATCGACGGGATGAGCCCCCGGCCGGCCCGCCGTCGGCCCGGCCGCCACAGCCGGCGCAGGACCCGCCGGAACAGGGGCATCGAGACCTCGATGCTGAAGTGCCGGGTCGCCGCCGCCTCCAGGTTGTGTGCCTCGTCGAAGATAATGTGCTGGTATGGGGGGAGGACGGCGCTCTGCTCGGCGTTGGCCATCTCGGAGAAGATGACCGCGTGGTTGGCGACCACGATGTCCGCCGCCCGCGCCCGCCGCCGGGCGCGGAACAGGAAACACCGCCGGGCGTGGTCGCAGTTGTAGCCCGGGCACTCCTCGCCCAGCGAGGTGATCTGGTCGGCGACCCGGCGCCCGGCCCGTCCGTCGCCCAGGCCGCTCTCCGAGATGTCGCCCGACCGGGTCGATGCCGCCCACACGAGCACCCCGGCCAGCCGGGCCCGGTCGCGCCGGTCGAGCTCGGCCCCGGCGTGGCGGAGCAGGTAGAGCAGTTTCCGCAGGCACAGGTAATTGCGGCGGCCCTTGATGAGCGCCGTCTTGCACTCGAGGCCCAGGGCGGACCGGATCAGGGGCAGGTCCTTGAAGAAGAGCTGCGATTGCAGGTTCTTGGTGTTCGTGCTCACCACCACCGGGGCGTCGTTCAGGCCCGACCAGTGGACGGCGGGGACCAGGTAGGCCAAGCTCTTGCCGATGCCGGTGCCCGCCTCGACGAGCAGATGCCGCGAGCCGTTCAGAGCGTCGGTCACCGCCCGGGCCATCGCCACCTGCTCGGTCCGGTGCTCGTAGCCGTCGAGCTGTTGGGCGAACGGGCCGTCCGGCCCGAGCAGAGTTTCGAAACGGTCGGCATCGAGCGGTTCATACTCGATGTCCTCGGGGGGCACGGGCCGCGGTTTGGGCCACGGCTCCTCGGGGAAGAGCAAGACGAACCCGGGCGGGCGGCCGCGGTGGCGGCCCCGGACGTGCGTCAGCGCGGCGTGGAAGAACTCGGCCAGCGGGCTCGACCGCTCGCCCTCGAGCAGCCGGTTGATCTCGATGAGGGCGGGCAGCGGGATGTCGAGTGCGGCATCGACCAGCGCCTCGAGCAGGGCGAGCACCGTCTCGCAGTCGCCGAGCGCCCCGCCCGCTGTCGGCTCCGGCAGGTCGAGCTGCCGGCGGAGAGCGTCGAGCCGGCGGCTGGACAGGGTGGGCTTGCAGATGCGGGCCAGCTCGGCGGTGTCGAGCAGGTCGGCGTCGAACCGGTCCCTGGTGGCCCGGCGGAGAAATGAGCCGACGAACGGGGCGTTGTGGGCGACATACATCGCGTCCCCGGGCAGCACGTCGAGCAGGTCGGCGAGCACCGCGTCGGCCGCGCGGGCGCCCTTGAGCGTCGCCGGGGTGATCCCGGTCAGCTTGATGATGCCGGGCGAGAGCGGCTGCGTCGGCCGGATCCGCTCGGCGAACCGGTCCACGATCTCGCCGCCGCGATGGACCGCGGCCGCCACCTCGATGATCTCGTCGGCGTAGGCGTCCAGCCCGGTCGTCTCGATGTCGATGGCGACGATGGTGTCGTTCATAGGTGAATCGGGCCGCCGGGCCGGCTCGTCGTGCGGCGAACCGTGTCGGGCGGACTCTCCGTGCAGTGGCTGTATCCGTCGCCCCGGGCGGCCGGCGGGCGAGCTGTCATATCGGGCGGAAGGTGACCGCGTCGGCGAGCACCTGGCCGGTCGAGCCGGCGGTCCGGACCTCGACAAAGCCGTCGGCCCCGTCGTCGAAATCGAAGGCCCCGATGACCGGCGACCTGGCGGGCTCGCACCAGACGATGTCCTCGCCGCCGCCGTGCCGGACCCGCACCTGGAACCGGGCGTCGGGAGCGAACGGGGTGCGGTCGCTGAACCAGACCTCGTATCGGCCCGCCCGCAGGGCGGGGGTGAACCGGGCGAACTCGTCGTCGGCCGCCCGGCCGCCGTTGGCCAGATACCGGCCGCCCTCGCCGGCCGGCTCCCAGTGATTGAACCGCGGCTCGACCCAGAACCCCGGCGTAGCGTAAAAGCCCCGGTCCCGGTCGCCCACGGTGACCGTTCGCAGATGCGGCGGGTCGATGACGCGCACCACGACGCGGAACGCGGCCGGCGAGTTGGCCAGCCCGTCGCAGCCGACACGGAGCACCTGGCGATGCACGCCCGGGCCCAGCGCGGCCCCGTCGGGACGCAGCCGCAGCGCGGCCCCGTCCCCGTCGAGCTTCAGTTGGATGCCGAGTCCGTTCAGCCACATCCGCTCGCCGTCGTCGGCCAGTGTGCCTGCCTCGCGCGACGGGCCTGCCCCGTCGGCGATGCCCAGGCCCGAGGCGGCCCGGGCTGCGGTCACTCCGCCCAGCAGGACCGTTTTGCCGGCCGGCGGGTGCGCCCCGCCGGTGTAAGCGGTGAACTCGACCGTGTGCCCCAGCGCCGGCCGCTCGCCGTAGGTGTCGGTCATCCGTGCCGGTCGGGGCCGAAAGCCCGGCTCGTCCGGCGACTCGAGTGAGAGCGCGGGGATGTCGGCGGGCTCGCCGGCCACCGTCACGTGGTGGGTTCGCGCGGCCCGCCGCCCGCGGTCGTCATCGACGGTGAGCGTGACCGGATAGACGCCCGGCTCGACGAACACGTGGGCGGGGTTCGGTTCGGCGGTGCATCCGCCGTCGCCGAACGTCCACCAGTACGCGAGTTCCTTCGCCTTGTGGCCGATTCGGGTCCTGCTGCGGAATTCCACCGGTTCGCCCGTTCTCGCCGGGCCGACCGGCGCCATGTCGACGACCGTCGGGCAGTCGATGTGCTGTCGCATCGGGGAGCGGGGGTTGCCGTACCGGCGGTTGTTCTCGAAGATCTGCCAGAACAGTATCCACGGGTCGAGGCGGAAGACATCGCCCCGCTGTTTGACCATGAAGCTGAAGTGGGTGTGGTCGTGGCTGCCCACGCGGACGCCGGCGCTCTCGGCGTATTGCGTGCCCGCCTTGATCGGGCGATGTTCGGGCACCAGCAGCCGGACGAGGTGTGCGGTGCCCAGGACCCAGGTCGAGCCATCGGGCCAGTGGCGGAAGCCCCACCACCGGTTGTTCTTCGCCCCGCGGGTGATGTGGCAGCGGTAGGCCCCGCCGTCGAGGTCGATGGGCGCCCAGAGCGGGGTGCCCCGCGGGTGGTTGATGTCGAGCCCGCCGTGTGCCGAGGCGCCGAGATACGGCCCCATCCACGGGTCGTCGCCGTTGTAGCAGTCGGCGACATCGATGCGGTCGCCGTCGATCGGGCACCACGGCTGCATCGGCTCGGGACAGATGGGGAGGGATGCATCCTGGACGGCGAACCGGGCGTGGCGGCCGGGCTTGCACGGCCCGTGGTGTTCGGCGACCAGGTCGAAGATGTCCTGCACCCCGTCGAACCAGATGCGCATCCCGTCCACCACGTAGGGCTCGTAGAACGACGCCTGGGCGCAGACGGTCCGCTCCAGGGTCATCGGCCGGCCGTCGATGCGGACGCGGCAGGTGAACCCGTAGATGGTGCCGCCGTCCGGCTCCTCGACGCGGGTGTCGGCGCAGTTGGTGAGGAGCACCCGGGCGTCGGTCTCCTCCAGGACCAACTCGCGGACTTCGCCGTTGGCGAGGGCGAACCGGAAGCCCTCGCCCCGGTTCAGCTCGACGGCGGTGAGCGTATCCTGTGCCTTCAGCTCCAGCATCATTCCTACCTCGATTCGGCCCGGGGGGCAGTCTACCCCGTCCGCACGGCACTGTCAAACGAGCGGCGGGCGCGGGGCGGGGCCGACCATTTTTTCTTTGCTTGACTTTCCCCCACGGGCGGGGATACACTATCCGCGCCTGTTGCGTGGATGGAATATGCCCGCTCAGCCCCTCGGCGTCGAAGGGTTGACGTGATGCCGCAGGGCGCTTATATTCAAGTGGATAAGGAAAGCCGTTGAGGGATCAGCCATGGACCTGAACAAATTATACGCCCAGGGCAGCGAGGCGTTCGAGCGCGGAAACTGGGACCTGGCAGTGATGCTGTGGCAGCAACTGCTGGCCATGCAGCCGGACCACCTCGAGTCCCGCAAGATGCTGCGCGAGGCCGAGGTGCGACGGTGGGCCCAGGCGGGCGGGGGCACCGGCGGAAAGGTCCTCGCCGTCATCAAGGGGCTGCCCGCCATCATCGCATACGGCATCCACTTTCTGACCAGGAACTACGACCGGGCGATGATGGACTGCGAGAAGGTGCTGGCACACGACCCGACCTGTATGCCGATGCTCTGGGGCCTGGCCAAGGCGGCGATCAAGGGGGGCCACACCAGCATCGCCGTGGTCACACTCGAGTTCATTCGCGAACGCAAGCCCAACAACACCAAGGTGTATCGCCACCTCGGGCATCAATACCAGGAGGCCGGCCAGATCAATCAGGCCATCGAGGCGTGGGAGCACTTGCGAAGGGTGGACCCCACCAACCGCGAGGCGCAGTTGGAGCTGCGGGACCTGGCGGCGATGAAGACGATGAAGGACGGCCGGTACGAGACCGCCACCGACGAGGACGCCACCTACCGAGATTCTCTGAAAAGCAAGGAAGATGCCGAGGACCTCGAGGAAGAACACAGGATCATTCGGACCGAGGACGATCTCAAGCGGGCCATCGAGCGGGTGAAAAAAGACGTCGAGGAGAACCCCGACAACAAACGATATGTGCTCCAGCTCGGCGACCTCTACCGCCGCGATAACGACTTCGAGAACGCGCGGAAGATGTACGAGCGTGCCCGAGAGATAGACAAGATGGACTTCTCGATCCCCGAACGCCTGGGCGAGCTGCACATCGACGAGTTCAACCAGAAGCTGGCACAATTGAGCGCGAAACTGGAAGAGAACCCGGACGACGAGCAGACCAAGGCCGAGATCGAGAAGGTCAAGAAAGAGAAGTTCGAATTCTCGAAGAAGGAATACGAACGGCAGGTCAAGGCCCGGCCCACCGATTCCGGCATCCGGGCCAAACTGGGCGACATGCTGTTCCAGGCCGGCCAGTACGACCAGGCCGCGCCCCACTACCAGCGGGCGGCGAGCGACCCCAGGATGCGCCGGCGCTGTCGCAAAATGCTCGGCATGTGCCTGTTCAACACGCAAAAATTCCAGCTCGCGGCCAGCCAGTTCGAGCAGGCCGCCGAGGGCGGCACCCCGGCCAACCGCGAGATTCGAGAGATCATGTACTACCATGCCATCACCCTGGAGAAGCTGGACGACCTGGACCGGGCCGAAGAAGTCTTCCGGAAAATCTTCGACGCCGACATGTCCTACAAGGATGTCCAGGACCGGCTGGACAAGCTGATGGCGAAAAAAACCAGTCAGAAAGACACAGGAACAGAAGGGAACACCTAGCATGCCGCAGAGCAAATCAGCCGCCAAGAGGGCACGTCAGTCCGAGGAACGCCGTCAACGGACCAAGCCGAAACGGACCGCGCTCCGAACTCAACTGAAGAAGGTCGACCGGGCCATCGAATCCGGCGAGAAAGAGACCGCCGAGGCCGAACTGGAAAAGGCCGTGCGGATGCTCGATCGGGCAGCCCGCAAGGGCCTGATCCACAAGAACCAGGCCGCCCGGCGCAAGTCACGCCTGTCAAACCGCGTGGCAGACATGGCCTGAGCCCCCCAAAAAAATCATTTTTCTTTTTTGAATCCCGACACGGCGCGGGCTATACTATAGTATTAGCCCCCGGGGCCCAGATCCCGGGGTGACGGGCCGGCCGCTGGCAAAATCCGCCCCGGTCTTACCGTGCGCTGTACGGCATATAATATGACTCCTTGAGAGGGAGCCGCCCCATGGCAAAACTCATCCCGCTTACCGCCCTGTTGGTCCTGTTCGCTGTGCTCTTCGCCGGATGTGGGGGGGCCGACGACCCCCTGGGGGCCGCCACCATCGCCCTCGACAACCAGGATTACGCCCAGGTCATCGACATCATCAACAACCTGATGACCCCGGCCGAGCAGAACACGGTCGAGGTCCAGCGGATGCTCGCCCTGGCCCACTTCCGCCGGGCCGAGTATGAAGAGAGCAAGGCGGCCTACCAGCGGGGGATGGAACTCGACCCCGGGAATCCGCATCTGCTGCTGGGCGCCGCCCGCGCCGGGCTGCACCAGGGGCGGCGGCGGTCAGACCCCTCGGCGGCCGAGCTCCATTTTTACCGGGCCGCCGACCACGCCAGACAGGCACTCGACCTCGACCCCCAGTTGGCCGAGGCGCACGTCGTCCTGGCCCGGATAAACGTCTCTCGCGGCGACATCCGGGCCCAGTCCGACGACGCCCGCCGGCGGGGACAGGCCCAGGAATACTACCTCGAGGCGGACACCCACTTCGAGCAGGCCCTGACCCTGGCCCCGGATAACGGCGAATGGAAGCTCGAGCGAGCCGAGCTCGTCGCCGAGCGGCTGCGCGACCACGACCGGGCCGGCCAGATTCTCGAACAGACCCGTGAAAGCCAGCCGGACCTGGCCCGGGCCCGCCTGGTCAACGCCCAGATGCTGGCGAGAAGGCGGCAGTTTGACGAAGCGATTGCGGAACTGAAGGCGGCGATAGAGGCGCCCGCCATCTCCACAGAGGACCGGGTCAACGCCATGCAGATGCTCACCCACCTGTCGCTCCAGATCGGCGAGCTGGACACGGCCCGGCGCGTCGCCCACGAACTGGCCCAGTTCGACCCGCGTCAGGCGGGCTTCCGCCACTATATTCTGGGGGCTGTCGCCTACCGGGAACGAGACTGGCAGGCCGTTTACGACCACCTGAGCAACCTCAACGTGTCGGAGGCGAGGGACCGGCGTCTGCTGATGTGGATGGGCGAGGCCGAGGAGCGGCTGGGGATGGAACACCAGGCGATGTCTCGCTACCGCCAGATACTGGAGCGGGTGGACCCCGATGACATCTACGCCCGGACCAAGCTGGCCCAGATGCTCGCCCGACAGGGGGCATACGACGATGCGATGGAGCATTGCCGCGCCGTGTTGAACGAACGTCCCGGACAGCGCGACGCACTGCTGCTCAAGGCCCGGCTCTACCAGTCCCGCCGAAGCGCCGCATACGACCTGGACAAAGCTCACCAACTCTACGTCCGGGCACTGGCCCATCATCCCGACCTGGCCCGCGGCATCCACCTCGAGCTGGCGGAACTGGCGCTGAACAACAACGACCCGGGGCGGGCATACCGGCACCTCGAGGTCGCCGGCGAAGAAGAGAAAGACGCCGGTTACCACCTCGTGCTCGGCAAAATACACCTCTATCTCCATCGGGCCGGCGTACAGCAGGACCCCGAATCGGACGTGAATCATGTGGAAGCGGCCATCGAAAGCATCGAGACGGCGCGCGGGATGGAGCCGGACCACCCCGACGTGATCGGCACACTGGCTCGCGCCTACATCGCCGCCGACCGGACCGACCGGGCGATCGCTCTGCTCAATCAATACATCAGCAATCACCCCGACGAATTCCGCGGCTACCTGATGCTGGCCCGCATCTTTGAAGACACCGACCGACACGACCGGGCGCTGGAGACGCTCGAACGAGCCGTCCGAAGGGCACGACCGGCCGACCAGCGGCGGGCGCTGATCGCACTGGGCCGCGCCTACTTCAACCAGGGCAATATGCGCCAGGCGATCTCTACCTGGAGCCAGGCCGACACCCGGGGCGCCCGGCTCAGCGTCGGCGTCATGGCCCCGCTCACCGTGGCCATGGCCCTGGACGGGCAGGAGCAGCTGGCCCTCGACCGAGTCCGGACCGTCTATCATCGGGCCGAGGAGAGCCGGCTCATCGCCGTGCTCGCATCCGCCGTGGCGACCTACCTCGGCCGGTATGACCAGGCCGGGCAGTACCTCAGCGGCCAGAACTATCCTTCGTCCGAACAGAAAAACGCGTACCTCGAATTCCCCGAGGCCTGTCGAAACAGGGGCGAACAGGGCAGGCAGGCGGCGGCACAGGTGGCCCAGGGCATGGCGCACCTGCTGTTCGGAACCCCCGACGTGGCGGCCAGAAACTTCCGGAGGGCGGCGGACCTCCTGCCAAGGTCTATCGTGCCCCGCTACCTGATGGGGACGGCCTACCGTCAGGACGGCCAGATGGCCGAGTTCGTCCGAACCTATGAGCAGATGACGAGGGACTTCCCCGGCCACGGGCTCCCCCATCTCATGCTGGCAGAGGTGTACCAGCGCCATCCCGAGTTCGACGGCGATGCCCGCCAGTCGCTCCAGAGAGCCCTCGAACGGGACCCCGAGCTGGCACCGGCATACGTGATGAAAGCCCGGCTCCTACTCAGCGAGGCCGATCAGCGGGCCAACCCAGAGCGCGACCTCACCGAGGCGGCGAGGCATGCCCGACGTGCGGCGGACCTGAGCGAGGAGGTCAAGCTGAGCGCCCTGCTGTTGGCCGGCGACGCATACTCCCGCCTCGCCCACCATTGGCGGGTGCAAGCCCTCCGTCAGAGCTCGCTGGAAGAGGGACGGCAATACCTTCGACGGGTCGAGGAAGCCGCGACGTCGGCCCGGGGGATATACGGCCACCTGCGCCGGGCCTACCCGGATTCGACCGAGGTGCTGAAACAGTCGGTCCGGCTCGAGCTCCGCCAGGGCGAGTTCTCCCGGGCGTCCGGCATGCTCCGGGGACGCATCTCCGACGCCGAGGACCCGGAGCTGGTCCAACTGGCAGCCGAGGCCCGCATCGGGATGGGCGACGAACACCTTGCAACGGCGAGCGAGCTGCTCCAGCGAGCCATCCGGATGGGGGCCGACGCACAGGCCTATCGCCGGCTTGCCGCCGTGCAGGCGAGGATCGGCGGGCCGACACAGGTCCTGCAAATCATGACCCAGGCGGTACGGCGGTACCCTCAGGACATCGGGCTGCGGTTCGAGTATGCCGACTGGCTCCGCAACTACGGCCACCTGTCATCGGCCGCTCAGTTCTACGAGGAGGTGGTGAGCGGAATCCCGCCGACCGAGGGCGACGTCCGCCTGCGAGAGCTGCGGAGGAGATCGCTGATCGGGCTGGCCGATTGCCTGGTACGGATGGCGATGACAATCGGGCTGGCCGATTGCCTGGTACGGATGGCGATGACTCAGAGCGGCGAGCAGAGAGGGACGCTGCTGGCCCAGGCGGCATCGAGGGTGGAGAACCTGGCGGACCCGCCCGACGACGCGGTCAGGCCCGACCCGGCGGCTCTCGTCCTGCTCGGCCGGATACGCGACAAGCAGGGTCGGACGGACCGGGCGCTGGAACTCCTCGACCGATGCATCGAACTCGATCCCGACAACCTCGACGCACGCCATTGGAAGGCCGTCATACTGTACGACAACGGCCGATACGCCGAGGCCGCAGAAATCTACGCAGGCCAGGTCATCCCCGCCGCCAGAAGGGCCGGGCAGCATCCCGCCGAGTGGCAGACACGGCTGGCACTGGCCCAACTGGCAACGGGCGCCCCGGCGGGCCTGCGCAACGCACAAGGCACGGTGGACGGCCTGGTGCAGATGCTCGAGGATTACGGCAGCGCGGGGATCGCCCTCGGCTCGCAGCAGGAGAATCGGGCCAGGTCGGCGGCCGCACTCGTGTACAGCGCCAACGGCCTCCCCGATCGCGCCCGCACCCAGGCCCGGCGCCTGCGCGGCCTCGACAGCGGCCGGATGGCGGGATATCTTGCCATCCTCACTGAAACCGGGCAGAACCGGGACAAGCGGGCCCAGTTCGCCGAACAGTTCCGGACCGTGCTCTTCCACGAGAACACCCCGCGCCAGCAGCAGGCCACCGACGCCCTGGAGAAGCTGACCGGGGTATTCCCCAACAACCTGCTGCTCCTGGGCCAACTGGGCGACCTGTACATCCGACAGGGCCGAAGCGCCGATTATGAGGCGATCCTCGAACGCTCGATCAAGGCCGCAGACAGCCCGGGTACCACCATCGAACCCGACGACCTGCTCGTCCTCTACGAACGGCTCATCGACCGGCATCGCCAGCGCGGGGCGGAAGGCGAGCGCCACTATCTGGACGAAGCCGTCCGCGTCGTCCAACGCGGCATCGAGGTCCTGGGAAAACGACCGGAGCTGCTCGGCCGGCAGGCCGCCATCCAATGGGAACGGGGCCGACCGGACGACGCGATCCGGACCCTCCAGGAGATGGCGGCTCTGAGCGACCCGGGCCGGTCATCCTGGATCTCCGCCAAACGCCAACTGGCGCGGTTCCACTATCACGCCGGACAAATGGACAAGGCGGTCGAGATCGCCAAGGAGATCGATCAGCACGTCGAGGACGACTACCAGTGGTTCAACGAGACCGCCTGGTACCACGCCAACGCGCCGGTGCCCGACCTCTCGTACGCCCTGCAAAAGGCCCGCCGGGCCAAGCGGCTGGCACCCACAGACCCCCGTATTCGCGACACACTCGGGTGGATCTATTATCATTTGGAGCGGTATTACGACGCCCTGCCCGAGCTCGAGTACGCGGCCGCCGTATTGCGGCACGATCCCAACGTGCTGTATCATTACGGGGCGGTCCTTTATCAGGTGGGCCGGACCGAAGAGGCGAACGAGCAGCTCCAGCGGGCGATACGGCTGGGCCGGGATGGCCGGCCGTTCCGATACGATCGGGAATCCAGACAGTTGTTAGGAATCATCAACCCCGGGTAACAAACGGGCCGGGAGGACATTGATTTGATGGACGAAGCAAGCCGGAGCGAACGTCCCGAAACCGCCGCAGCGGGGGAACTGCCTTGGGACCTGCCCGACCGCGTGGCCGTGGTGGGAGCGGGGGCGTGGGGCACGACCCTGGCCAACCTCCTGGCGGGCAAAGGGCTGGAGGTGGACCTGTGGGTGTACGAGCCGGAGCTCTGTGAGATGATGGCCCGGATGTCGGAGAACGTGGTGTACCTGCCCGGGGTGCGAATCCACCGCCGGGTCCACCCGTCGTCCGACCTGGCAGAGGTGGTCTCGGGCCGGTCGCTGGTGGTGTTTGTCACCCCGTCGCAGGTGGTCCGTGCGATGGCGGGACGGGCAGCCCCCCACCTGCTGGACGACGCCATCCTGGTCTGCTGCTCGAAAGGGATCGAGAAGGGGACGCTGAAACTGCTTCCCGAGGTGCTGGACGAGGTGTTGGGGCGCCGGTTCGCCAACGACGCGGCCTTCGTCTCCGGCCCGTCCTTCGCCAGCGAAGTCTCCCAGGGGCAGCCCACCTCGGTGGCGGTGGCGGCTCGGGACCCCCGGGTGGCCGAGCACGTGCGGCGGGTGCTGGGGACCGACGTGTTCACCCTGTACGTGAACGCCGACGTGGTGGGCATCGAGTTGTGCGGGGCGGTCAAGAACGTCATCGCCATCGCAGCGGGGATTTGCGCCGGCCGGGGCTTCGGCCACAACACCCGGGCGGCCCTGATCACGCGGGGGCTGGGCGAGATCATCAAGCTGGGCACGGCGATGGGCGCCAACCCGCTCACCTTCTCCGGTCTGGCCGGGATCGGCGACCTGATCCTGACCTGCACCAGCGACCTGAGCCGCAACACCACCCTCGGCCGGCGACTGGGGCGCGGCGAGACGCTCGATGCGATACTCGAGGCCACCCACACGGTGGCGGAGGGGATCGACACCGCCAGATCGGTCCACGACCTGGCCCTAAAGTACGAACTGGAAATGCCGATATGTAACCAGGTCTACGCGGTCCTGCACCAGGGCGCAGACCCCGCCGATTTCATCGAGGCGGTGATCGCCCGGGACAAGCGACGCGACGTTGGAACAGTAACCGTGACTTGAGGCGCCAACATTGACACAGGGGTGGCAAACGCCATATAATTTGAGTAGTCCATGTGGTCAAATTGCGCCCGAAGCCGGTATGGGTCGACCGAAACCAATGTTGACCGGCACTCCTGATTATGGCGAGGCAGATACGATGACCCGAATACATACGCGAATCGCGGGAACGGCGATGGTAATGGCGGCACTGGCACTGGCCGCCCTGAGCACCGTGGGATGCGCCTCCGTTCCTTATAGCGACATCAACGATGCTGTGCTGGCCAAAGGCCACGTCAGGCGGCGGCTCGAGGTGATAAGCGGCCGGTACACCCTGGGCGCGATGGACTCGATCCAGGTGATGGTGCGCGACGGTGGAGGGCTGTCCGGCGGACATACCATCCGCCCCGACGGTTTCATCACGTTCGAGATGGTCGGCGACGTGTACGTCGAGGGGATGACCCCGATGACCGCGGCCGATGTCATCGCAGAATCCCTGCGAGTCTACGTCCGAAACGTCGACGTCACGGTGAGAGTCACCGGGTTCAACAGCAAGCAATACTTCATGTTCGGCGAAACGCCGGGAAGAGGAGCAAAACAGTTCACCGGCGACGTCACCATCCTCAGGGCTTTCGCCCAGGCGGGGGGCGTCACCAATCGGGCGGCGTGGGACCGCATCCGGCTCATCCGGGCCACCCGCACCACCCGGCAGATCTTCAGGATCAACCTGGGGCAGATCGTAAAGCGGGGGGACTGGACCACGAATGTCCAGATACGCGAGAACGACGTGATATACGTGCCGCCCACTCGAATGGCCCAGGTCGGATACTTCCTCGACAACCTGCTGTTCCCCTTCCGCAGCGTGTTGGGGGCGGCGGCGACCACCCGGCAAGTCACCGGCGACGGCACGTGGGATTTCTAGAAAGGAGTCGGCTATGAGTTCCGGCGCCCAGATCACCGAGAAAATCGACCTGTCCAAGTACCTCAAGGTGCTGAACCGGCGCAAATGGTGGGGCATCATCCCCTGCATCCTGGTGGCGACGGGGTTCGCCCTGTTCGTCCTCGCCGTGCCCGACAAATACATCTCGTCCTGCACCATCGAGGCCAGCCAGAGCGAGGTCGTCGAAATGTACGAGGGACGCCAAAGGCGCAGGCAGCAGAGCGCCGAGCTCCTGCGTGACGAGATCACACGATACCACCGCGTGATGCAATCCCTCGCCGGCACGGAACCGATGCGGGAAATCGAACGACGGGCCGGGGGCGACCCGCGGACCGAGGCGCTGCTCCGGGAACAACTGTGGCGACGAGTCAATCAAAACCTCAACATCCACTCGATGGGACGCGGCACACGAATCCGGGTCAGCTACCTCGGCGAGACCCCGGACCAGGCATACACCATCCTCCGGGCACTCACCCAGGACTTCGTCGAGACGGCACTCAGCGACGAGAAGGAAACGGCCGCAGAGGCACTGCGCATGGCGGAGGCAGACCTGGAACAGGCGCAGGAACACCTGGCGGGCATCGAAAGCGAACTGCAAAGACTTCTCGAAGACAACCCATCCGCCGCCGTCGAAGGGGTCGGCGGGCCGCGACATCAGCGGATGGCTCAGCTCAGCTATCAGACCGAGCACGTGGAGGACCGCATCTATTCACACCGGTCCAGAATCCAGAGCTTGACCGAGACGATTGAAGGGATGCCCGCCAAGGTCATAGACCGGGCGGCCGAGCCGGCCGAAGACCCCGACGTCGCCCTCTATCGCAGGCAACTGGTCGAACTCCGAAGCCGACTCAACAACCTCACGCAACGATATACCGAACGACATCCTGAAGTCCAGGCGACCCAGGCCGAAATCCAGGCCGTCCGCGGAATGCTCGTCGCGGCCGAGAGCCGGGCAGCCGCAGAGGCAGAGCCCGAGCTGAAACCGAACCGGGCCCGACAGGAATACGAACAGATGAGGATGCAGCTTCTGATGCAGCTCGACGCCGACCAGGACCGGCTGGAGCGGCTCAAGGCGGAAATGAACGAGCTCCAGGAAGAACTCATCGCCGTGCCCCAACTCGTGCGCCAGAGACGCGAACTCGAAAGAAGCCGCAACTATGCCATAGCGCGATACCAAAATGCACGCAACCGCTACTCCCGAATCCGGGGCGAATACGAACTGGCGATACGGGACCTGGTCTCGTTCCAGATCATCTCGCCCGCCCGGCGACCGCTCCAGCCCGACTATCGACACAAGACCCGCTATGCGATGATGGGGCTGTTTGTGTCGCTGGTCGTCGGGTTCGGAGCGGTGGCGGGGACCGAGTTTATGGACCAGAGCTTCTCCGACGTCGAGGCCGCGCGGAACTACCTGCACCTGCCTTCGCTGGGTGTGATCCCGGTCATCGAGACCGACTCGGACCGCCGCCGCCGCCGGATCAAGTCGGTCCTCATCGGGTTCGGCGTCGCCCTCGTCGTCGCCGCAATCATCATCGCCGCGCTGGGGCCGGCCTCCGAAGAGGTCGCCCAGTTGTGGGAAGTCATTCAGAGAGCGGTCAGGCGACTGGCATGATCGCCCGCCCGCTGAACAGAGCAACCCGAACTGGGGATTGCTGACATGTACGAAAGCTTTTACGGGCTCTCCGAGAAACCGTTCAACCTCACCCCGGACCCCGACTACTTCTTCATGAGCGCCACTCACAAGAAAGCGCTCACCTATCTGAAATACGGGATCGGGAACAAGGAGGGGTTCATACAACTCAGCGGCGAGGTCGGCTCGGGCAAGACCACCGTCCTGCGCAGCCTGCTCAGCGAGCTCGATCGCGACATCAAGGTGGCCTACCTGGTCAACCCCCGGGGCACCTTCCGGCAGGTGCTGCGCACGCTGCTCGACCAACTGAACGTCGTGCCCTTCCGGCTCGAATATTCCAAGGAACGGCTGCTCAACAAGTTCCACGAATTCCTCATGTCGCAGCGGTCGCTCAACCACCCGGTCGTCCTCATCTTCGACGAGGCACAGAACCTCGACATCAGCACGCTGGAAGAGCTCCGCATGCTCTCCAACTACGAGACCGAGAAGGAGAAACTGGTCCAGATCATCCTCGTGGGCCAGCCCGAACTCCGCGACAAGCTCGACCGACCGGAACTGCTCCAGCTCCGCCAGCGGATCGCCGTCCGATGCCACCTGGGGCCGCTCAGCCGGGAAGAGTCCGAGAAATACATCCAACACCGGCTGGCCGTCGCCGGGTCCGACGGCAGCATCAAATTCACCCGCGAGGCCCACGATGCCATCCACCAATACTCACACGGCATCCCCCGGCTGATCAATGTGGTGTGCAATAACTGCCTGCTCGCCGGCTTTGTCGAGGAGACCAAGAAGTTCGACGGCCGCATGGTGAGCCAGGTCATCGGCGAAATGCAGGCCGACGAAGGCCGCTCATCGGAGGCAGCCCCAGCCCAGCCACAGCCGGTCGCCGCCCAGAGCCGGGAACCGGTAGAAACAAAGGAAATGCCGACGCCGCCACCCCCGTCGGCACCCGAGCCCGAGCCGGTCGCAACGGAACCGGAACCCGCCGAAGTGGCCGCAGCGGCGGCCTCGAACCCCGATCGCGAGCTCGCGGCCGCCACCGCCGCAACGGCCGTCGCCGGGACGGCGTGGCCCAACATCCGCCGGGTACTCATCTGGGTCGCTCTGGCGGCCGGCGGCACCGCTTTCGTCATCGTGGTGGGCGCTCTCACCTGGAAGCTCCTGGAATCTCTACTCTGATAACAAGAGGCCAAGGCAATGTCCCGAATCGAGGACGCAATGGAAAAGCTGGCGGGCGACACCGGCGTCGAAAAGCCGTCGGTCAAGGTGCCCGGCGACATCGAGAAGCCCCCAAAACGCCCCGCCCGTCGGTCGCCCTCGAAGGGTGACGTGGACCGCCATATTGTGGCTTTTCACCAGCCGCTCTCCGGCCTGACCGAGAACTTCAAGCACATCCGGGTCGTCATCCAGAACATGCTGCCCGAGGGCAGCAACAAGGTGGTCATGTTCACCAGTGCGAATCGCGGCGAGGGCAAGACGATGTCCAGCTTGAACTTCGCCGCCGCCGTGGCTCACGACACCAGCCGCCGAATCGTTATCGTCGACGCCGACATGCGCGACCCACATATCCACGAGGTCCTCGGCATCAAGGCCCACCGCGGGTTCGGAGACCTGCTGACCACAGATGCGCCCGCCGCCAGCGCCGTGGTCCACACGCCCATCCCGGGCCTGTCGGCCGTACTCTGCGGTGAACGGCCCGAACGGCCGGCAGAGCTGCTCGGCACCGAACGGGCCCGGCAGATATTCCTAGACCTCAAACGGCAGTTCGACATGGTGGTTGTCGACACGCCGCCCGTTCTCCCGGTCTCCGACACGGTCAACATGGCCAGTTTCGCCGACGGGGTCATCATCATCGTCGAGGAGGCCAGGACCAGCCGAAAGAAGGTCGAGCGGGCGGTCCACCTGTTGAACAACGCAAACGCCTCGGTGATGGGCTTCCTCCTGAACAAGAGCCAGGGCGGCGGGGACGAGTACGAAAAATCCCGATACAGCTACTCCCGCTCGAGCGCCTGATTCGCCCGACGCCGGGCAGTGCCGACCTCCTGAGCGTGTAGGACAACATCGATGCTTTACGTCGGCGTGATTTTCTTTCTCATACTCCAGTTCCTGCGCCCACAGGAATTCGTGCCCCTCTTATACGGCCTCCGGCTCGTCTACTGGACGATGATCTTGCTGGTCCCGATCTGGGCCATCAAACTCCAGTGGAAAAAGCTGCTCCGAACGCCCGTCGACCTGATGATATTCGGATTCTATCTCATCTGTATCCTCTCCTGGTGGAACTACTACAAGAGCCGGATGTTCCTGCCCGGCGGGCCGGTCTTTACTCTCATCCCCCCGATGCTGATCTACTTCCTCACAGCTCATGCCGTCGATACCCGCCAAAAGCTCGTCGGCGGGGTGTGGATGGTGTTCCTCAGTCTGATCATCATCGGCCTGCTGGCCGGCGAGGACGTCGGCCTGACCGGCCAATATGCGAGCATCGGCATGTTCGACAACCGGAACGACTTCGCCTATGCCATGGCCATCCTTGCGCCCATCGGGTTCGCCTTCCTGCTCGCCGGGAGCGCCCCCGAAAAGATCGCCGGACTGGGGGCGATGATCCTCGCCTTCGGCCAGGTCGTCGCGTCCGGCTCGCGGGGCGGACTGCTCGCGACGCTGGGCGCGGTTTACGCTGTATTGCTCACCCGACCTCGGCGGGCCTTCGTACGGTTTGGCATGGCTTTGGCTGGCATCATCGCCTTCGGCTTCGTGCTCAGCTTCAGCCCCCGGCTGCAGACCGTCGGCGGATATACCAGGGATGGATCAGCAATGGGGCGGGTCGAGGTGTGGGGCATGTGCCTCACTCTTTTCCGAAATCACCGGTTCATCGGGCACGGCGCCCGGACCTGGCTGTTAACGCCCGGCACGCCCCGAGACACGCACAGCAGCTACATGCGTGTCCTGTTCGAACTGGGCACCATCGGGCTGTTCATCTATCTGGGCGTGTTTTTCTACGCGATGCGGGCCTCATACAAGATCACCCAGCAAGGGTCGAGCGGGCGAATGCGAGTGATGGGGCTGGCGATATTCGGTATCCTGGCCGGCCAGACCATCGGCAGCGTGCTGCAGACCCGCGTGTACTACCCGTTCGTCTTCGCCATACTCGGGCTGAGTTCGGCGCTCCTGCTCGTGTCGTCGCGAGAGCAGGGGCAGATACCGGAGCCCACCGGGCGAGCGGACTGGCCCCCCGACCGGCTCTCGGGCCTCACTCCCGACTTGTGGAACCAGTCCGCCGGGTCCGGCTTCTCGGCACCCGGCTTGTGGAACAAAAGGGATTTCTACATAATCGCAGGACTCACCTTTCTCTGCTGGCTGGTGCACAAGCTGTTCGTCATGCGCTCGTACTGACAAACGGCCGACTCGGGGGAGGGAAAATCAATATCGACCGGCAGAATATGACCGAACAGAGCAACTACAAATCGGCTCACATCAAGGCCATACGGTGGCCGGAGGACAAGACGTTTGCGTTCAGCGTCTTTGATGATACCGACGGCGAGACGCTGGAAAACGCCAGGCCCATATACGATCTACTCGCCGAGTTAGGCCTGAGGACCACAAAATCGGTGTGGGTTTTT
>PWKM01000143.1 GCA_003559755.1 Planctomycetota bacterium | reverse complement strand
CTTAATAGACATGATCTATCTTGTCCGCACTTGCCCGACATGCCGCGGTAAAGGGTGCGAGAAATGCAATCAGGACGGTCAGGTTTTAACCGAGCTCGGGGCGAAGATCGACGCTTTCATCGAATACCGCAAACGGAATCGATAGCATATCCCGATGTGCGATTGCGGGTGATGCCCCGTTGACATCGGGCCGGTCAGGGCTGGACTTCGAGTATTTCGGCGACGCTGCTCTGGGCGCTGATGAGCGACCAGACTGCCGCCCGAAACACATCGAAGTTGAGCCCCTCGCTGAAGATGCGGTGGGTGAGGTAGAGCGTTTCCTCGTCGGGCACGAAATACAAGCTCACGCCGTGCGCCCCGATCGCGTTCATGATCTCGGCGGCGTGAGCGCGGAATTTGAGTTGAATCTCGGGCGACCAGTCACGCAGAAGGCACACGTCGACCCAGGCGTCCTTAACAAAGCACGCGAACCCGTCGAAACGCGGGGACGCCTCGTCCAGGGAGACAGCGAAATGAACGGCCAGGTCGTCGTCTTCGAAGGCCCCGGTCTGCTGTATCTCTGTGGTTACCAGCAGGTTGAGGTAACCGAGGACTCGTTCCATGTTGCGTTCGGATTCGAACAGTTCGCCGCCGGACCCGTCGGAATCGTCGTCGTCCGGGTCGAACGGGCTGTTGTCGAAATCGTCGGGAAGGTCGTCCAATTGATATACTCCGCCGGTTGTGGTCAGTGAAGGAGGAGTTCGGCCATCTCTTCGATTCGCCGCCCGCCGACCGTGATGTGATTGATGTTGATCTGCTTCAATATGTCGATTACCTGTTCCAGGTCGAGGCCCCACTCCGACGCCCAGATGATGACCCCCAGGTTCTCCCAGCCGACGATCAGCCGGTCGGCCACCCGACTGAGCAACACGGGGTTGTGACCGTGATTTTGCAGTTTTCCAAAATTATCCCGGCCCATCTCGATCCATATTTTCGTGCCGAGGACATGCTCGACCCATCGGGCGCGGAACCACAATCGCCAGAACCGCCTTCGCCAGTGCTCGCTCGACGTCTCCTCGACATCGTAGCTGAGCCGTTCCCAATCCAGGTGCTTCGCGGCGGCATAATCGGCCGCGGCATGGTACATCAGACTATGTTCTACGGCCTCTTCGGTGGAAGTCGAGCTCATGTGTGCTTCCCCTGGTCGATTACTCCAACTCCGGGAACTCTTCGCGTGTTGTCGTTGGTACCGCCACGATTACGGTAACGAGTCGATTCAGGTCTCGCACCGGTGCGACAGTCACGTCGTAAACCAGTTGCCCCGGCTCTCGCCGCACCTGTGCGACTTGTCCGATGAGCAGGTATTTCGGGACGGTCCCGTCGCGCCCATCGGTGACGACCTGGTCGCCGACCTCCGGCCTTCGCCGGGTGATGTACTTCATCTTCATTGTACCATCCCCCTGCCCCACCACAATCCCCGGTTCGGGTTCTGCGTCGGGGGCACCGCCCGGGATCAGCAGGCCTGCGAACCGCGAGCCGATGCTGGTCGGCAGCAGGGCGGCGCTTACGGTCGGGCCGGTCGCATAGATGGAGCCGACCACCGACTGCCCCGCCACGATGACCATGCGGTCGCGGACGCCGTGCCGCCCTCCCCTGTCGATGAAGACGACGTCGCCATCGGGTCCCGCACCGCGGCCGATGATCTCGGCCTCGGCGACCGGCTCGGGTTGACACGCGTCCAGGGAATCCCGGTGGCGTACGAAGTCTCCGAGCGCTTCGAGCCGGCGCTCGTACTCGTGGCGGTAGGCCCGTTCACGGGCGAGCTGCTCGATCAGTTCGGCGGCCGGGGGTAAGTCGTTCTCCCCTCGGTCGTCGCGGGCCGGCAGAACCCGTCCAAGGCCCGACGCAACGGTCCTGCTCGCCCGGGCGAGGAGCCGCTGCACGGGGGAAACAGCCGACAGGTAGCCCATAGCGGTTGATGAGAGCCGGCGCGGTGGGACCAGAAAGCAGCCAATGACAACCGTGGTTCCCAGGAGGCAGAGGGTGTACCGGCGGGTTCTAGAAGTCATCGTCGCCGCCCTCGAGCACAGAGGCCATCTTGTCGAGATGGAGCAGGACCTCGCGTGTGCCGCGGGCAACGGAGCCGAGCGGGTCATCGGCGATGGTAACCGACAGGTTGGTGCGTTCCTCGATGACTTTATCGAGCGAGCGCAGCAGCGACCCGCCGCCGGTCAAGGTGATACCCAGGTCGACCAGGTCGGCGGCCAGTTCAGGCGGGGTCTTGTCCAGTGTCTGGAGAATGGCCTCGCACATCACTTCGATTGGTTCTTCGAGCGCTTCCCGAATGTCCTCCGAGCCCAGTTCCTGTGCCCGTGGCAGGCCCGTCCCAAGGTCCCTTCCCTTGACGATCGTTCGCAGTTCGGTTTCGAGGGGATATGCGGACCCGACCTCGATCTTGACACGCTCGGCGCTTCGGGACCCGATGTCGAGGTTGAACCGCCGTTTGCAATACTCGATGATGCCCAGGTCCATTTCGTCCCCGGCCACGCGGATGCTGCTGGAGGTAACAATGCCGCCGAGCGACATGACGGCGACCTCGGTGGTCCCGCCGCCGACATCCACAATCATGCTGCCCATCGGTTCGGTGATGGGCAGGCCGGCCCCGATCCCGGCCGCCTTGGGTTCTTCGATCAGATAGACTTTGCGGGCGCCCGCCCGTTGAGCGGAGTTGAACACCGCCCGTTTTTCGACCGGCGTGATCCCGGATGGGATGGCGATGACTACGCGGGGCTGGAACAGCCGGTGTCTGTTGTGGACCTTTCGGATGAAATATCGGAGCATCGCCTCGGTGATGTCGAAGTCCGCGATGACTCCGTCCCTGAGCGGTCGGATGACCTGGATAGAAGGCGGGGCTTTATCGGCCATCTCCTTGGCCCGATTTCCCACCGCTTCGCCGTTCATAAGGACGCGGTTCGTTCCGCGGGTGACGGCAACCACCGAGGGTTCGGCGAGGATCTCATCTCGACCTGTCACACACACCAACGTGTTGGCGGTGCCGAGGTCTATCCCCATGTCTTTGGAAAACAGCCCGACTATCCAGTCGAGAACCACAGCAACTCCTGGGATGTATGCGGTTCTGTTTGCCCGCGCCGGACCGGAACCCGGCGCGCTTTCATTCAGTCCCGACCTTCAGCAGGCCCTTCATGTTCGTCGATCAACCCCAAGTCGCCTTCGATAAGCGTCGGCTCTTCGGCCCTGACCCGCCGGGTCGCTGTCGGGGGCTGAGCTTCGGAGTATGAATGCCATTGATAGGCGCCGAGAGCAATGCCGGCGATTATGAAAACGAAGGTAGCAATGCTGAGAAGTGAAAAGCCGTTGCCCGTCGCTTGCTGGTCTGCCACCTTGTATGCCCCTGACTAAAGAATTGAGATGTCCCTTGCCCCGACAGGTCCTTCTTACTGTCCATCCGCCGTTCAGAACGTGAAGATGGCAGAGTCGCCGATCTCGATGGGTTCCTCTGTGGTCGGTTCCATTATTTCGGCGGCCGACATCCGGTCGTACACCGCTGTTATTCTCACCTTGGCGAGAAATGCGCCGTCCCGATGCACGAGGAACGTATATCCTTCTCGGACCGCGGGGTCGCTTTTCGAGCCGACGGTGAGGACGACAAGGCGGTTCTCCATGTCGACGTCGCCGACGGTGGCTCGGATTCTGGCAGGGACTTCAACATCTGCGACTGTGCCCAGTGCGGCCCGATGGGCCTCCGGGAAATGCATCCCGACGAACTCGCGGTAGCGTTCAAAATGCTTGGCATCCTCGGTGAGGTTGGCGATCTGGTTCTGGAGGTCGCGCTGGGTCAATTGCAGTTGCCCAATCCGCACCAGGAGTTGGTTGTTCGCCCTGTCCCGATCGCGTACCTTTTGCTCCTGTTCGGCGATGGCCCGCTCACGCTCACGGATTTGCGCCCGGACGTTCTCTAACTGCTCGCGGACACTCGCCAGGTCCCGCCTCGACTCGGCGATCTGTTCGTTGGCGCGCTCTTTGTCGATCTGGAGCTGTTGCTTGTCGTTTCTCAACTCATCGATCATCGCCTGGGCCTGGTCCCGCTCGACCTCGAGAGTGCCCGCCCGACCCCTCGCCGCCTCCAGCGAGGTTTGAACCGACTGGAGTTGATTTTCAAGGAGTCCTCTCTCCGACCGCAGATCGCTGATATTGCCTTCCAGCTCTGCCCTGGTGTCGACATAACGCTGTCGCCAATGGGTTCGTTGTGCCAACACGGTCCCCGCCACCGCCACAAGGGCCACACTCAAGATAAGGTTGACGACGACAAATGCTTTGGTCAGCGTGTTCATCATTTCCTCCTGCCGGCAATTACCAAGTTCTTTGCCCCGGACAAGTGCGGCCAATATAGACGATGCAGCAATAATATGCTTGCGCGTTCCCGTTGTCAAGCATAAAAATCAAACTGGCAGCACTGGGCCATTACCCTGTAGAGTTCAATTATCCTATTATAGACGACCGCATCCGGCTCCACAAGCGCAATCACGGGCTGCTCTTGTCGGGTTTTTTTGCCGGGCGCCGAGCGCCGCCTTTTGCTATGGAAGAATACGACACGCCGATCAGGCACAGGAACCACGCTGCGGTACAGATCGCGCCGAACCATTCTCCCACGACCAGGTAAGGCGATACCTGGTCGCTTTTTGTAGCCACGCCGTGCAGCACACCTACCACTTCTCTGTCCCGCCCATCGACAACCAGCCGCTTGCGAATCCGCCCGGTCGGCTCGACGAACGCCGAGATGCCGGTGTTTGCCGCACGGATAAGGCCGGCCCGGCACTCGATGGCCCGAAAGACAGCGATCGCCAGATGCTGGTCCATTTCGGTGCTGTCCTTGAACCATGCCTCGTTGGTCAAGTTGGCGATGAAGTCCATCTCGCCATGTTCGCGGGCAAAATTGGCGACGACCCGGGGGAACGCATCTTCGTAGCAGATCGTCGGAGCGAATGTCCAGCCGTCGATCTCGAAAAGCTTGGGCGCATCCCCGGGCGTCATATCGTAATGATAGGGGACGATGGAATCGACCGCCCAGCCGAACAGCCACCGCAGCGGCACATACTCGCCGAACGGGACCAGGTGCAGCTTGTCATAGCGGATCGCTTCCTCGACATCATGATTCTGCGGGAGCAGGAAGGCGCTGTTGTAAGTGATTGAATAGTCGTCGGGGTAGGGGTGACTGTTTGCGCTGATAACCAGCGTGGCTTTGCTCGTCAGGGGGCGCACCCTCTCGATCTGGCGGGCGTATCTTCTGACGCGACCGCGAATACTCAGCCATTGCTCGGTGTGTCGCAGCCCGGGGTTGTCATTGAGCCATTGCCGCAGGAACTCCTGGCGTTGGAAGTCGAAGAAGCCCGGCGGGGCCATAGTCTCGGGCCAGAGAACGAGGTCGGGCGGCGGTTCATGGTCCAGGGCCTCGTCTGTCAGTTCCAGGTAATTCTCGAACATCTTCTCGACACTCTCGGCGGTCCATTGCTCCTTCAAACTCTGTGGGACGTTCCCCTGGATCACCGCGACGCGCGGACCCTCGATTACCTCGACAGTGGCCAGCCGAAAGAAACCGTAGGAGAGCGAGCCGACGAACAACAGGACAACCGCGATCCCGGTCGCCAACGCCGGTCGACGACGGCTGGGTGCCCTACCCTTCCCGAAATGGAGGACGGCATCGACGATAAGCCCGTTCACCGCCACCAGCAGGAAGGTCACGCCCGGGGCGCCGGACAAGTCGGCAATCTGTATCACCGGCAACACACGGTACTGTGTGTGGGCAAACAGCAGCCAGGGCAGCCCGGTGAAAAGGACGCTCCGGAGCACCTCGAGCCCGGTCCACGTCAGCGGGGCCGCAAGAGCAAACGGGATGCCTCCGCCATAACCGAGCCGGCGGACCGCCACGCAAAAGAGGAGAAAGTAGAGCGAGAGATATAACCCGAGGAGGGCCGGCAAGAACCACATGACATGGCGCAGCCAGATAAAGCCGACGGTGCCGTGCACAAATCCGGCAAACCAGAGGATGAGCCAACCCAGCTTTCCGGGCCTCCGGCGGAGCACGACCAGCAAGGGCACGAACGCTATCCAGGCGAGCACGCTGACTTCTGTGGGAGGCAGCGCCAGGATGAGCAGACCGACGGTGGCGGCAGCGGCGATGGTCAGAAAGAGAGTATTGCGATT
>PWKM01000086.1 GCA_003559755.1 Planctomycetota bacterium | reverse complement strand
TGGCCGACGACGACCTGGACAGGGCCGAGGACCTGTTCAACAGATGCATCGGCCTCGAAGTCCACAACTTTTACGAACACGCCTTCGCCCTGCGCGACCTGCGGATGATCGAAGAACGCCGGAAGGAAGAGGGGCAGGAGGAGGAGCAGGAGGAGGAAGACGGAGACCGGGGGCCGGAGCCGGAGTAGAGCCCGGCCCGCCCGCCCTGTCCCGCCGCCACCGTCGGAACGCAGACCGCCCCGAAGGGAGCCCCAGGCATGGCCGCAAACATCGAGCAGGAGATTCGGGAACTCCGCGAGCAGATTCATTTCCACAACTACCGCTACTACGTGCTCGACGACCCCGAGATCAGCGACGCGGAATACGACCGGCTGATGCGGCGGCTCGAAGAGCTCGAGGCCGAGCACCCCGAACTCGTCACCCCCGACTCGCCCACACAGCGAGTCGGCGCCCAGCCGGCCGAGGAGTTCGACACCGTCCGCCACGTCGTCCCGATGCTCAGCTTGAACAACGCGATGGACGAGCAGGAGGTCGAGGACCGGTTCTTCCGCCCGGTCCGGGACGCGCTCGGCGGCGAGGTCGAGCTGGTCGCCGAGCCGAAGCTCGACGGGCTGGCCGTCGAACTCACCTACGAGAACGGCGTGCTGGTCACCGGCTCGACGCGGGGCGACGGGACGACCGGGGAGGACGTGACTCACAACATCCGCACCATCCGGGCCGTGCCCCAACGGCTGCTCGAACGCGAGCGGAAGGCCCCGTCCCTGCTCGACGCCCGGGGCGAGGTCTATATCGAGAAACAGCGGTTCGAGGAGCTCAACCGGCAGCAGGCCGAGGCCGGCGAGAAGGAGTTCGCCAACCCCCGGAACGCGGCCGCCGGCTCTCTCCGCCAGCTCGATCCGGCGGTGACCGCAGGACGGCCGCTCGGCATCTTCTTCTACGGCGTGGGCCGGGTGGAAGGGGCGGACGTGACCGATCAGGCCGGGCTGCTCGATTTCCTCCGGTCGCTCGGGCTGCGCACCGTCCGGCCCTGGCGGCTGTGCCGCCGTTTCGACGAGGCCATCGAGTTCTACCGCGAGCTGATGGCCGACCGCGACGGCCTCCCATACGAGATCGACGGGGTGGTCCTGAAGGTGAACCGGTTCGATTCCCAGCAGCAGCTCGGCGTGCGGTCCCGGAACCCCCGCTACGCCATCGCCTGCAAGTTCCCGCCCCGCCGGGAGACGACCCGGCTCCGCGACATCACCGTCCAGGTCGGCCGGACCGGGGCGCTCACCCCCGTCGCCGAGCTCGAGGCGGTCCGTGTCGGCGGGGTCGAGGTCGCCCGGGCGACGCTCCACAACGCCGACGAGATCACCCGCAAGGGGGTGCTCATCGGCGACACGGTCATCGTGCAGCGGGCCGGCGACGTCATCCCCGAGGTCGTCGCCCCGGTCGAGGCGAACCGGACCGGTGACGAGAGGAGCTTCGAGATGCCCGACCAATGCCCGGTCTGCGACGGACCCGTCGAGCGCGAGCGCCGGCCGGACCGGGTGTACTACTGGTGCCGGGGCCGCGATTGCGACGAATTTCTCAAGCGGCACTCGAACAAGGCGCTGCCCGACCGCTGCCGGGGCTGCGGCGGCCCGGTCGAGGAGATATCCGGCGGCTCGGTCCTGTTCTGCACCAGCATCGCCTGCCCCGCCCGGCTCAAGGGGGCCATCGACATATTCGCCGCCAAGCGGGGGATGGACATCGACGGCCTGGGCACCAAGCTCATCGACCAGATCGTGGACGGCGGGCTGGTCAACGACCCGGCCGACCTCTACCGCATCGGGCAGGACGACTGGGCGAACCTGGAGCGGATGGGCGAGAAGTCGGCCGGCAACCTGATCGACGCGCTCGAGGCGAGCAAGGGCCGCCCGCTCCGGCGGGCGCTCGTCGCCCTGGGCATCCGGAACGTGGGCGAGCACGTCGCCGAGGTCCTCGCCGACCATTTCGGGAGCATCGACGCGATCATGAACGCTTCGACCGACGACCTCGAGCAGGTCGCCGAGATCGGCCCCGTCGTCGCCCGGTCCATCGCCGACTTCTTCGACAACGACGCCAATATCAAGGTCGTCGAACGCCTGAAGGAGGCGGGCATCCAGGCCCTGACCGGAGCGGCGGAACCCGCCGAAGAGCCCGCCGACGACCGGTTCAAGGGGATGACATTCGTGTTCACCGGCTCGCTGGAGTCGATGACCCGTTCCCAGGCGGAGGAGAAGGTGAAGCGGCTCGGCGGCCGGGCGACATCGAGTGTCAGCTCGAAGACCGACTACGTCGTGGCCGGCCCGGGGGCCGGGAGCAAGCGCGACAAGGCCGAGCAGCTCGGCATCCGCATCATCAGCGAAGACGAGTTCCACGACATGTGCGAGAAATAACCCCCTGCCGGGGCGTCCCGCACAGCCGATCCGCTTGTCACGAGGCCGGCGTCGTGATACGCTGTCCGCTCATCGGCAGCCGCCGCCCGGCTGTGAACGCCGCGACCACGTACAGAAGTGGGAAGGAGAGGCCATATGCCGCAGGAGCGTCAGCCGTGGTGGGAGACCGAGGGGGTCCTCGACGGGAACCGTCCGCACGAGCCGGTCGCGTTTATGCGCCGCCGGGGCGGCTGCCACGAGGACATCGAGGAGCATTACGAGCGCCTGTTCAGCGAGGCGGGCGCCCGCGAGATCGCCGAGGCCAGCTACAATTTCGTCGAGTTCGGGTTCTTCAAGGGGCTGGGCCTCGAGGCCGAGAAGCTGGAGATGGAGCGGGCCGGGCGGTTCACCAGCCACCTCCACAAACACGGCGTCCGGGCGGGTTTCTACACCCAGTGGGGCAGCATCTTCACCGACACCTTCTTCCACGAGTTCCCCGAGGCCCGCGACTGGGTGCAGATCGGCGCGGACGGCAGGCCCATCGAGTACGGCGACCGCATCCACCAGTACTTCCGGTGGCGGGGCTGCCCCGGGAACCCCGAGGTCATCGCATTCATCAAGAGCGTCTGCAAGCTGGCCATCGAGGAGTACGGCCCCGATGTCATCTACTTCGACAACATGTGCCTGTTCGAGGGGCACGATACGCTGTGCTACTGCGACCATTGCCGGACGGGCTTCGGCGCGTACCTGCAGGAGAATTTCCCCACGCCCCAATCGAGATGGGAGCGGTTCGGCCTGTGGCGTGTGGACGGGATCGACCTGCCGCCGTTCCGCCCGTGGAGCGACTACACCGAGACGCCCCGCCCGATCATCGATCCGGTGATGCAGGAGTTCATCGAGTTCCGGTGCGAGCAGTTGGCCGACGCCTGGCACGAGGTGTACGAATACATCCAGAGCGTCGATCCCGAGGTGGGGCTGATGGGGAACCCGAGCTTCCCCCGGAAATACAACGAACGGCTGACGAGCGGGATCGATTTCTGGCGGCTGCGGAAGACCCCGGCGATGTATTATATGGAGAACGCGGTCGGCCCCGTCGGCATCCGCGACGACGCCATCTCGTCCAACGCACACGGCTACAAGTACGGCCGGGCGCTCGGCGAGAACGTCCGGTTCGTGCCCTGTGGCGGCTCCGACGTGCCCGGGCTGATCTTCTGCGAGGGGCTCGCGTTCAACGACGGCAGCGGGACGCTGGGCCGCGGATACGAGCCCTATCTCGAGTTCTTCCGGGCGAATCGGGACGGGTTCTACCGCGATGTCGAGCCCGCGTCGGACGTCGCCGTCCTCCGCCACGACGGCTCGCTCACCCTCCGGTGGCACGAGGCCTACACGGTAATGCGCCTGGCCCAGCAGCAGCTTTTGTGCGGGGGCATCCCGTGGATGCCGATGTGGGGCCAACAGCTCCTCGACGGCACCCTCGACCGCTACAAGGTGCTGGTGGTCCCCGGCTGCGCCTGCCTGGCAGACGACGAACTGGAGGCGATCCGCCGGTTTGTCGAGGGCGGCGGGGCCGTGGTCATTCTGGAGAACGCCGGGACATACGCCGAGGACCACCGGCAGATCAGCCGGTGGCGGTTCGCCCCGTTGTTCCAATCGATCGCCAACGGCGACGACTTCGCGATGCGCTACGACACGCGCACGGGCCCGGGCACCTTCGCAGGGAGACGTCGGATGGAAGCGGACTGCGGCAAGGGCAGGGCCGTGTATATCCCCCAGGTCCGGTTCGAGCGGGATGCCATGCCCACCTACTCCGAGCTCGGCGGGTACGGGGGGCTTCAGCATCTCCGGCTGTCCCCGACCTGGCAGGTCTTCCCCCAGGCGGTCATTCGGGCGGCGAAGCTCGACTTGTGGGTGAACGGCCCCGATGCGTTGTTCTGTGAGGTGCTGAAGAAGGCCGACGACGGGCCGACGCTCCTGCACCTGGTCAACTACAGCGACGAGCCGGTGAGGCGGGGCGCCCAGGTCCTGCTCGGCGATGCCGGCTGGGCCCCCCGGCTGTACGTCCCGGACCAATCGCACGAGCCGGCGGACGTCGAGATGGTCGAGACCCGGCGCGGGGCGGTGGTCCGGCTGCCCGCATTTGCCCGCTACGCCCTGATGGTGCTGGAACGGAAGGCGTGACCGGCCGGCCCGGCGGCGGTCAGAGGATCACCGACCCGCCGTCGGCGAGCGTCTGCCGGACCTGCTGCGGATCGACGTCGCCCACGGGAGAATTCTCCTCCATCGCCAGGGCGGCCGCCACGCCCGCCGCCTCGCCGGTCTGGTTGGTGTTGACCATCACCCGCACGGCGCTGAACGCGACCTTGTCGGCGTCCAGCATCCGGCCGGAGAGCACGAGGTTGGGCACCCCCTCCGGGGTGATGGACCGGAGCGGGACCTGGTAGAACGTCGGGTCGCCCTCCGGCAGCGGGTCCCGCCAGCGGCCCGTCTTCGCCGGCAGCCCGCGTTCCGGCACAACCCGCTCGGTCCCGTCCAGCATCCGGAACGTGATCCCCGTTCCCTCGCTGTGGTGGATATCGACCGGGTAGGATCCGTTGGCGATCGCGTCGTCGAACCGTCGGCCGTACAGCACGTCGTCGCCGGTGAGGCAGTAGCGAGCCGCGACCCGCCGGGTCTCGCGGATGCCCGCCGTCGCGGCCAGGTCCACCAGCGAGATCGAGGAGCCGGGCGGGCCGTACTTGCGGAGCAGATCGATGACCGCCCGCACTTTGCGCCGCCCGTCGATCTCGATCCGGGTCAACTGTTCGGCGTCCGACGCATCGGCCCCGAACATATGGTTGTCCGCCCGCATCTGGATATCGGGCAGTCCCGGGGTCGGGCCGCCCCAGCCCCAGTCGGGCTCCAGCCCGAACTCGGCCCCGTGCTCGCGGACCGCTGCCAGCCAGTCGAACTCGCCCATCGTCGCCATCCCGTACAGCTTGGCGCAGGTGGTCGGCGGCTGGAGCGATTCGGGCGCATGGAGGGGCAGGCCGAGGTGCCGGGCGAGGTCGCCGTCACCCGTGGCGTCCACAAAGTACCGGCCGAGGATCGCCTGCCGGCCGTTCTTGTTCTCGATGACGACGCCCTCGAGCCGTTCCGATTCCAGGGCCGGGGCGACGAAAAAGCTGTGCAGGAAGGGCTTGATGTCGTGCTCGACCACCAGCTCGTCCAGCTCGATCTTCAGCTCCTCGGTGTTCAGCCGGAAGGCCCCTTTCGGCCCTTTCGGGGCGAGGACCGCGTCTCGCTTTTCCAGCCGGTCGAGCACCTCGCTGGTCAGCCCGCCGATGATCGGCTGTTCGTTCGCCGTGTCATAGAGCTTGTGCCAGACGTTGACCGCCCCCGCCGTGGCGACCCCGCCGAAGCAGTTCTGCTTCTCGATGATGGCGACGCTCAAGCCCAGCCGGGCGGCTCGCACCGCCGCGAACACCCCGGTACAACTCCCGCCGACCACCACGAGGTCGGCCTCGTGGACCACCGGCGTCTCTCGTTCCGGCTCGCGAATCGTTTGCACAATCCCTCACATAATTGAATTGCCGGCGGACCGATGCCAACACGGCGAACACGGCCGCGTCCACGCGCTCTGCTGCCCGGCTTCTGCCGCCGCCGGGGGACCTACTCGATGGGGCTGACCGTCTCCGTCGCGTATGTCTTGGCCACGCGGATAATCCGGCGGTTGCCGCCGTCGGCTATGTAGATGTGCCTCTCCGTCGTGCCCAGCCCGGTGAACCAGTTGAACGCGATCTCCGGCTCGGCGTTGGGGGACACCAGGTCGGCCGGGTCGTCGTCCCGTCGCGG
>PWKM01000064.1 GCA_003559755.1 Planctomycetota bacterium | reverse complement strand
GATGGCTGGAAGGAAAGAGGCATCTCGCGGCTTCCTCCTTTGAAGTTTCCGACGCGAGCTGAGGTCGCGCCGATCCTCATGTCACGGCCCGCATCGGAAATCTTCCGCGAAGCTGCCTCTGGCCTCGTTTGGGCTCGGCAGCACGGAACGGGCAGCGGAAAAACGAGTTAAGGTCGGCCCGTGGCAGGTGTTCGTTCGCTCGCAACCCGTCCACTCAAGCGCAGCGTTGCGCTCGAGCGGCATGCTCGGTAAACTGCGCGCGATCGGTCGCGTGTATACTTGTCCGTTTGCTCGACGGTCGCGGCCGCTTCGCTCGGGCGCCAGCAGGATGGATGCATCCAGTGCGCTGGAGCATTGGGAGGGCCGCGATGTTCGACGGACCGATGCTGCTCGAACCGTTGGAACCATCGGATGTCGACTGGTTCCTCTCGGCTTCAGAAGAAAGAATTCTGGACCGGGATACGACCTTGATCACGGCAGGCGAACGGGTGGAAACCCTCTACCTTGTGCTGCACGGCGTGCTCGGCGTCGATGCGCCTGCCGAGGATCAAAGGCTGGCGGTGCTGGGACCCGGGGATATTGCGGGCGAGATGTCGCTACTTGAGGATCGGATCCCGACGGAAACCGTGACCGCGCTCGAGGAGACAAAGGTTCTCGCCCTTCCGCACGCCGCTATTGAAAAGCGATGCCGGGCGTCTGCCGAGTTCGGCGTGCGATTCTACCGCGCGCTTGCGCGACTGATGTCACAGCGGCTCCAGCGCGCGAACCGGCGCCTCGCCGTCGCCCCGGGAGACAAGGCTGCGGCCAGCGACAGCGGCTGGTCGCAGCTTGTCGACTCGCTCCAGGGCTTCAAGGCGTTGCTCCATGAGGCCGATCAGGCGGCCAGGCGCAACGAAGATGTAGTTCCGGGGGAACTTGCAGAGAAGGCTGTGGGAGCCTTTCGGCAGCTCCTGCCCAAGATGAACGAGGTCGCCGACGCAGCCGGTGACGAGCGGCTCTGCGCGGAAATCGGATTGCGGGCACAGGCCGAGCTCTTGCCTTATCTGATGTTGGCCGAATCGGCTGAGCGCTTCTATTCCAAGCCGCGCGGCTATGCGGGCGATTTCTGGTCGATCGAGTTGATGTATCGGAATGTCCCCAATGGCACGAGTCGCCTCGGCCCGCTGATCGATCGATGCTTTCTCGAAGCGCCGCCCTGCGCTGCCGTGCGCAACCGGCGTGGCCTGCTCGCGGAAGAGATCGGCGCGACGATCGCGGGCAGGGAGGGCATGCCGGCCGCGATCACCAGCCTCGCCTGTGGACCGGCGGCAGAGGCATTCGACGTGATCGAGTCGCTCGACGATCCGGATAGGGTGAAGTTCACGCTGCTCGACATCGACCTGCAGGCGCTGGCCTATGTCGCGGATCGGCGCGACCGGCTGAAGCTGCGTAAATCGATCGAGCTTGTCGCAGAGAACCTCATCCATCTCGCGCTCGGCAGAAGCCAGACGCGCATCGAGGGGCAGGATCTGGTCTACAGCATCGGTCTCATCGACTATTTCGATGACGCGCTTGTCGTGAAGCTGATGAATCTTGTCCACGGAATGCTGCGGCCGGGCGGCCGGATCATCCTCGGGAACTTCCACCCGCGCAATCCGGCCCGCGCGTTCTCGAACCTTGTGATCGAGTGGGGGCTGATTCACCGAACGGAGGAGGATATGAACCGGCTTTACGCGGCCTCCCACTTCGCGCGACCCTGCACCGCGGTTCGGTTCGAGGAGCAGGAAATCAACCTCTTCGCGGAATGCGTGAAGACGTAGCGGACAGAGGGCCCGCTTCGCTCGTTCCCGATTTGCGGTCGCGCTCAAGCCATGGCTCCTGCCAGAAGTGCACCTGCGTGCGCTGCCGGCGGCCTCGGATCGCGACCTCGGCTATGGTGTCGGCCGGGCATTGCAGGGCATCGGTCGCGCAAGCCGCCGCGACCAGATCGGAGGAGGCGGCCACGCGTGCACCTTGCTCCTTGCACAAGTCCATCAGCCGGCTTGCCGTGTTCACGCTGTCGCCGCTTATGGTCACGTGCTGGTGCAGGTCATGCCCGAGACGCGACAGGACCACCGGCCCGTAATGGGCGCCCGCGCGCAGATCAGGGGCGGCGGTTCCGGCGCCTGTCGACGGGGCCCATGCGCGGATGTCCGCAACCAGCGCATGCGCCGTCTGAAGCGCGCGCGCGGCATCATCGGCGCGCGGCGATGGAACCCCGAAAACGACCATTGCGCCGTCGCCCATGAAACTCATGACGAGGCCGCCGCGCGCGTGCGTTTCCTCGACCACGCGCGAGTGGAACGCTTTGAGGAAGCTCTCCGTTCGCGCGGCGCCAAGTTGCTCGCTGAGGCCAGTGAAGCCGACGAGATCGACGAAGACGATGGCCGCATCCTGCTCCACCGGTTCGGCGAGAAAGCCAGGATCCTCGGCGATGCGCCGCGCCAGCGCGGGCGCCTGCAGGCGCGCAAGCGCCGCCTCCGCGCGTTCGACGGCACGGGCGCGGCGCCGGTCAAGGACTTCGCGTATCGTTGCGAGGCCGGCGACGACCGGGACCGGGCCAGCCAGCGGCAGAACGAGGCTCAGCCAGTAGCCCTGCCCGAAGAGCATGATGACTGCGGCAAGCCAAAGCATGGTGCAGAGGGCGAAGAGGCCGAGCGCCGCGACCTGGGGCAGCATCGCCACGAACAGGACGCCCGCAGTCGTCAGCGTCAGCATGGCCGCGGCATCGGTCCGGCGCACGGCCGTATCGCGGATCAGGCCGGAGCCTTCGAGCAGGTTCGCAACGCCGGTCGCCAACACCTCGGCGCCCGGCAACACGCGATCGAACGGGGTGCCGAAGCGGTCTCCGACCGCGGTTGCGGTCGCCCCAACGACCACGAGGCGACCCTCGAGCAGCGAACGGGCCGCTACGGGATCTGCCAAAATCTCGCTTCCTCCGACAGTGGGGATACTGCCCTCCGGCCCGTAGTAGTGCAGGGCCAGATGCCAATTCAGATCGAGCCGCTGAAAGGCCCCGGCGACGCGGACGCCCTCGCGTTCCAGAACGGGCGCGGTATCGGCGAAGAGGTCGACGGCACGCAGCGCGAAAGACGGCGTCGGTCCGTCGGCAGTGAGGAAGACAAGGGGAAGATGCCGCGGCGTGCCGCCGGCATCTGTCGCCACATTGACGAGCCCGACACTGGCGGCCTCGGCGAAGATCGGCAGCGGCCGCAACTCGCCAATGGTTTGCGGGACGCCCGGGCGCTCCGTTCGGTCGAACCGGCCAGCCGCGGCAAGCACCGTTGGCAGTGCCGCAAGGGCCGCAGCGAGCGCCGGGTTCCCGTCGTCCTCTGGCCCATCGACGAACATCAGATCGATCGCGACGGTCGTGGCGCCACCGAGGCGGATCGCCTCCAAGAGCTGGGCGAGCCGCTGCCGTTCGATGGGATAGCCCCCCTCGGCCTCGACCATCGCGTCGTCGATGGCGACGATCACCACCTCGGCCGGCGGCGCGCGCGGGCCGAAAGCCAGGAGACGCATATCAGCGAGAGTCGCCTCTGGCCGATCGAGGACGCTCGCCCGTCCAGCCATGTTATTGAGGGCGAGCAGACCCGACCAGGCGAGCCCGATGGCGAGCGCGACCAAAACCAGCCATGTCGGCAGACACAGCCGCGGTCGCAGATTCATCGCCCGAAGCGAGCAAGGAGCGGGGTAACCCTCTCCTCCGGCCAACTTCGCACTTCAAGCGGATCGTCCGGCGCGACGTCCACCCCTTCGCCGGGCCCGAGTAGGACCTCGTCCCGGCCGTCCGACCGCGCGACGGTCACCGCGCCCTCCACCGTGAAGACGCCGGTGCCGTCAGGATCGACGTCAACGACGAAGGTTGTGCCACGCACGGATGCCACGGCATGCGGGGTCAGAATCTGCAGCGGGTGCGAAGGCTCGGGCGCCCCGACCAGCATTCCGCCTTCGCTGAGCGTGATCGACGCCGGCCCCGCGCCGGACAGCGCTTGCTCGGTCAGCGCCGCCGCCGCCTCGACTTCAAGGACCAGCCCGTTTTGACACTCGTAAACCGTGCGTGGCGGATCGGCCCTCTGGCTTTCCCGGCAGCCGTCAAGCTCCTGCGCGCCGAGCCCTGACGCCAGGGTGATTCCGGCGACAAGTGCCATACAGCCTGTCGGAGTCATTGGTTTCATGATGGCCCTATCGGTTACTGCCGCGACATTCTGCCTCAGGAGGCGGTCGCGCCCGACACCACTATGGTCAAGCTGGCGCCCAAATTCAACGTTCTTGCCGGTCGCGCATCCGAGCCCTGCGTCGTGATGCATGTGACGCGGTGGCGACTCGCGCCGCTGTTTTTCGCCGATTCTTTCGTTACATCTGCAGCGGTTGCCGTCCCTTGGTTCCTTTATCCCTATGGCGTTTGCGCTCAGTTGCAGCGGTTCCGATCAACTGCTTGCGCAGTATCGTGTACGAAGGCAGACTATCAGCGCGATGAGCGCCAAGGACACCGCCGACCGGACCGAGAGCCACCTCAGAACCCTGCTGCGCCGCCACGCGCCGCCGGCGCTGGCAACCGAAAAGACCGTTGTCCGGATTGCCTCTGTCGCGAGTTGGTTCACCCTGCCGGGCGGGACCCTTCTCTTTGAGAAGGGCGACAGGTCCGACGCCATCTACCTTCTCTTGAGCGGCTTGCTCGGAGTTCTGGTGCCCGACACCGATGGCGGGGAGCGTGTCGTTGCGCGCATTGGCCCCGGAGAACTCGTGGGCGAAATGGGCTGCGTTTCCGGACAGCCGCGCGCTGCGACGATCCGCGCCCTGCGGACTTGCGAACTTCTGCGCGTGCCGTGGAGGCATCTCGAAGATTTCGCCCGCGTGGATCCGGCCATGCTGACCCTGATCTGCCGCACTGTCGTCGCACGCCTTGTCGGCGAGCTTGATGGAAAGCCGCGCGACTTCCGACCTCGCAGCTTTGCGTTGGTGCCGCTCGGCGACGCACTCGGCGGGCGCAAATTCGTGGACGTCATCGTGCAGGCCTTCTCCGCAGTCGGCTCGACGCACTGCGTCGATCGAGCGGCAGGAAAGCATATGCAGACCGACGAGTTTTTCCGCCTCGAATCAACGTTCGACTACGTCCTCTACCTCGCCGATCCGGGAGATGAGGCCTGGTCACGGCGGTGCCTGCGCCAGTCCGACGTCAATCTGATCATTGTCGATGGCGCGGACCGTCCACGCGGGCCGCCGAGCTTCATGAGCGAGATGGAGCAGAACATCCCTTCACATCTCGCCTTGACGTGGCGCAAGGCGGTGGTTCCCGGACGCGCCGCCGCGTGGATCGCGGCGCTCGGCGTGGAGCGGCATCACCATGTGCGCAAACCCGCCGATATCGGGCGCATGGCCCGCCTGCTCACAGGCACCGGCACTGGCCTCGTCCTGTCGGGGGGCGGCGCCCGCGGGCTGGCCCATATCGGCGTCGCCCGGACGCTGCGCGATCACGGCGTATCGATCGACGCCATTATCGGCACCAGCATCGGCGGGCTGATCGGCGCGGGGCTCGCATTGGAGCTTGATCCCGAGACCTTGATCGAGCGGGTGCGCCGCTTCGCCCGCGTCAGCCCGCTCTTCGACCTCACCTTGCCGCGGCAGTCGTTGCTCGCCGGACGCCGGCTGCGCTCCTTGTTGTTCGACTGGTTCGGGGACTTGCGGATCGAGGATACACCGATCCCGTTCTCCTGCATCTCGGCCAACCTCACCACCGGATCGCTTAGCGCCCACCGCTCGGGTCCGCTGCGGCAGTGGACCGCAGCTGCCACGGCGATCCCGGGCGTGTTCCCCCCGGTCTACGTCAATGGCGTGGCCCATGTCGACGGCGCGGTGCTGAACAATCTTCCGACGGACCTGGCCCGTGAATCCGGCGCCGGCTTTGTTGTGGCCGTCGACGTCGCGCGCGGGGCCCTGCGCAGCGATCATCTCGAACCGATTACGGCGGAGCGGCAGGATATCGACAGGATGACGATCCTAGAGATCCTGACCCGCGTCGGCTCGCTGGGCGATCGGGCTGAGGCCGCGCGTCGCCGCAGCCAATGCGACGTCCTGATCACACCGGAGGTGTCCGCCATCGGGCTGGTGAATTTCCGCGCCTATCGACACGCTGTGGACGCAGGAGCGCGTGCTACGGCCGCACACCTTGGGGCCTTGCGCCTCGGATGCGCCACCCGAAGCGCGGGCAACGACTCCCTGAAGCCTAGCCCCCCTTGAGGTGAGCGGACAACAG
>PWKM01000016.1 GCA_003559755.1 Planctomycetota bacterium | reverse complement strand
TCGATTGGCATGCGATTTGCATATTAGTCCGGTGCCGCGATGGGCGGTTTCGCTGGGTCGGATGGTCGTCCGCCCGGTCGCATCGAGCTCGATGCCCGGGCCGGATGAATCGTCAGCCGGTTGCGTGAGCGGGGAGCCGCGCACCGGGGGCCGGGTGTCGTCGGCTCCGGCGCGGTGTTCTCCGCGAGCAATCGGGCGCCCTTCCGGCGGCCCGCTTCTGCGGCCGGGCGCGGTGGCCGCGTCCAGGGCGGCGTTCGCCTGTAGTGGAAGAGATGACGCGGCAACGCCCGGAAGTGTGACATCGGATGTGACTGTTCTGTGATTGTCGGGCCCGGGGCAGTGCGAGATACTGATAGCCCTGAACCCGGCTGGTCGGCGCCCGGCTGTCGGGCGCCGGGAGAAAGGATGTGCCGGCGGTGTGTCGGCACGGCGAACGTGGTTTTGAAAGGAGGGCTTAGCAATGGCTGCGATGTGGAATCCGTGGCGAGAGATGAGTTCATTGCGGCGCGAGCTGGACCGGGTGTTCGACGATTACTGGCCGGCGTCGTGGCCGCGTTTGCGGTCGGCGTTCCTGCCCGGTCGGGCGGCGCGTGGGTACCCGCTCCTGAACGTGTACGAGGAGCCGGACCACGTGACGGTCGAGGGGCTTGCCCCGGGGCTGGACCCCGATTCGGTCGACGTGTCGGTCCGCGAGAACGTGCTCACCCTGAGCGGCGAGAAGAGATCGCTGGACGACGTTCCGGGCGAGGCGTTCCACCGGTCTGAGCGGGCCGCCGGCAAGTTCGTTCGGACGATCCGGCTGGATACGGACGTCGATGTCGAGAATGTGGATGCCCGCTACGAGAACGGCATCCTGACCGTCACCTTGCCCAAGAGCCAGAAGGCCAAGCCGAAGCAGATCGAGGTCAAGGTGTCGTAATCAACCACGACAACGCTGTCATCGAATAGAAGGAGGGCTGACAAATGGCCGAGAACACAGTCGAACGTGACAATGTCCCGGTACAGAGAGAGGAGCAGACGCCGGCGACGCGCGAGCCGGAACGCTACCTCACCCCCCCGGTCGATATCTACGAGACCGAGGACGCGCTGGTGGTGGTGGCGGACATGCCCGGCGTGAGTAAGGACGGGGCCGACATCCGGCTCGAGGACGACGTCCTGTCCATCGTGGGCAACGTGACCCATCCGGAGCGGCCGAACCCGACGTACGAGGAGTACGGCCTGCTCAACTACCACCGCGATTTCCGGATCAACGAGCGCATCGACCGGGAGAAGATCAAGGCCGAGCTGAAGCACGGCGTGCTGACGTTGACCCTGCCAAAAACCGAGGCGGCGAAACCCCGCCAGATCGAGGTCAAGCTGTCGTAAGGCAGGGCGGGAGCGGCCGCCCAGGGCGGCTGCCCGACTGGTCCCGGCGGCCGCTCCACCACGCCTGCCAATGAAGGACGAAGGGAGGCGAACATGGCGAAACAGATACCCATCCGAGACGACCAGCCGAACTGGCTGGCCACGGTAAGAGATCGTATCGGCGATACATTCGACCGGTGGCTCCACCGGGCCGACCCCGGCGAGAGCTCCCCGGCACAGCCGGCCGACTTCTGGTCTTCGTTCGTCGGCCCGTCCGGCCTCGGGCCGGTGGTCGATGTGATCGACGAGGACGACAAGGTCCGGGTCGTCGCCGAGCTGCCCGGCCTGTCCCGGGACGATTTCGACGTTCGGGCCGAGTCGCAGCGGGTGTTCATCCAGGGCGAACGAAAGGATGAACGGAAGAAGAAGGGCCGCGGCTACAGCTACGCCGAGCGGAGCTACGGGGCGTTCTCGCGGGCGATCCCGCTGCCCTGCCCGGTCGTCCCCGAAAAGGCGACGGCGACCTACAAAGACGGCCTGCTCGAACTGCACCTGCCGAAAGCCGAGACGGGAAAAGGCCGCAAGATACAGGTCAAGGTGTCGTAGCCGACGGCCCGGACATCGCCCGGCGGAGGACGGCACCGCCCCGCTGTCCTCCCGCCGGACCGCGCATGTCGGCAATCCTGACCGAAGAGAGAACAACGAAGAAGGAACCATCCGGCCAGTCGAAAGGACGTGACGATGCATCGAGACATTCGAGCGAACGAGCCCCGGAGCCACTGGCTGGACCGGCTGCGGCAGCGGGTCCTCGAAACGTTTGACCGCTGGGCGCGCGACCACAGCGACGACCGGTTCGGCCCCACCGGGGTCCTCATCGACAGCGACGACGACGACGTGCTCGAGGTGGCGGTGAAGCTGCCCGACCTCTCGCTTCAGAATCTCGAGCTGGATGTCGAGCCGCGCCGGGTATTCATCAAGGGGAAACGCAAATCCGGCGATTCGGCCCCGACCACCATCCAGCGGCCGATCCCTGTCCCGAACACCCTCTCCCGTGTGGTCCCGCTGCCCTGTGAGGTTGACCCCGACGGGGCCGAGGCGACATACAAGAGCGGGGTGCTGCGCTTGAAACTGCCGAAGACCGAACGGGCCAGGAGCCGGCGGCTCCGGATTCCCGTGACCGGCCGGCCCCCGTCGAAGAAGGAGTCATCAAAATGAGACCTGGTAAGAAGTACGCCATCCTGTCGGCAATTGTGGTCGCTTTTGTTGTATTGGGCGGTGCGGTCATCCACGCCCCCCGGCTGGTCGAGCGGGTGCATTACGCCGCCCACGCCGGGCAGGCCCGGGCCGCCCGCGAGCGAATCGGTGAGGCCGCCGATCTGTCGGAAGCGTTCAAACAGGTCGCCCGGTCCGTCCGTCCGTCGGTCGTCCACATCACATCGGTCCGGCGAGTCCGCGGCGCCGAACGGCCCCTCGCGCCTTCGCCGCCCGGGTTCGACCGCGATCCGTTCCGCGATTTCTTCGGCGACGATTTCTTCGACCGCTTCTTCGGCCGGAGAGCGCCGGGTTCCCAGCGGGAGTTCGAGCAGCGCGGCGTGGGGACCGGGGTGATCGTCCGCGAGGACGGCTATATCCTCACCAACAACCACGTCATCGCCCGGGCGGAGGAAGTCGAGGTCAAGCTGAGCACGGGGGCGACCCACACTGCGAAAGTCGTGGGGACCGATCCGAAGACCGACCTGGCCGTGCTCAAGATCGACGTGAATAACCTGACGGCCGCCGTGCTGGGCGACTCGGCCGATCTCGAGCCGGGCGAATGGGTGCTGGCGGTCGGCAATCCGTTCGGACTGGAGCAGACGGTGACCGCTGGCATCATCTCGGCCGTCGGCCGAGCCGACGTGGGCATCGCCGAATACGAGGACTTCATCCAGACCGACGCGGCCATCAACCCGGGGAACAGCGGCGGCCCGCTCCTCAACCTCCGGGGCGAAGTCATCGGCATCAACACGGCCATCGTCGCCGGCCCGGGAGGGTTCCAGGGCATCGGATTCGCCGTGCCCATCACCATGGCACAGGTGGTCATGGAAAGCTTGATCGAGACCGGAGAGGTCCGGCGCGGCTGGCTGGGCGTCCTCATCCAGGACCTCGACGAGGACCTCGCCCGGTCGTTCCAGTACGCCACTACCGACGGGGTCCTCATCGGCGATGTCACCCGCGACAGCCCGGCGGAACGGGCTGGACTGCAATCGGGCGACATCATCGTCGAGTACGCCGGAAGACCCGTCGAGAACGTGCACGACCTGAGAAACAGAGTGGCCCAGACCAAACCCGAGGAAACCGTCGAGATCAAGATATTCCGAGACGGCGAGACCAAGGACGTCGAGGTGACCATCGGCCTGCTGGAGACGGCGCGAGACGTTCCGGAGCGGGACGCCGCCCCGGCGGAGCTGGGCCTGAGCGTCGAGACGCTCACGTCGGAACGCGCCCGGCGGCTGGACGCCGAGGGCATCGAGGGCGTCGTCGTCACCGCAGTCGAGCCGGGCAGCCCGGCCCAACAGGCGGGAATCCGGCAGAACGAGGTGATCCTGTCGGTGAACGGCACCGCCGTCCCCGACACCGAGGCGTTCTCCGAGGCACTGGAACAGGCGGACCTCCAGCGCGGTGTACGGATGCGCGTGTGGTCCGGAGGCCGGATACGATTTGTGTTCCTGCGTACGCGGTGACCAGGCGGTATGCGATATGTGATAACCTGAATATGGAAGGGAGGGGGCCGCCATGGCAACAGCACCGATCCGACTGCGAGTCCGCGTCCGGCGGAACACCGGGACTCTGCCGCCCGGACATCACACCTTCATCTGCCTGAGTGTCCAGAACGGCCTGATGTTCGGCCGATGCGATGACGGCCGGCGGGTCTTTCTTCCCCGCGATGCGGTGGACATCCTCGCAGAAACGCCGGTGATCCCCAGGCCGGGTTGAAGCGGGGCCTGCCCGGTCAGATGCCTTCGAGCAGGCGTTCGCCGCCCCGATCGGGCAGCCCCCGGGTCGCCTTGATCTTGCGGCAGGTGGTCTCCCGGTCGTACTCGACGCGGTGGTAGCGGACGACCTCGCCGTCGAACGTGACGTAACACGACTTCGGGTTCCGGTCGCGCGGCTGGCCGACGCTCCCCACGTTGACGATCGCCTTCTCGTCGTCGGGCAGGACGAACTCGCCGTCGAGGTCTTCCGGTGTGGCGAACGGGCCTCGCTCGCGGAAGACTCCCGGCAGGTGTGTGTGGCCGACGAAGCACACCCGGTCGATCCGCTCGAAGCAGCCCTTCAGTTTTTCCGACGGCTCGCCCAGCAGCGGGTCCGACTCGGAGGGGAGCAGGTACTCGCTCGTCGGGTCTCGGGGCGAGGCGTGCACGAGATAGACCGAGTCCTCCTGCTTCCGCTTGGGCAGGTTGCGGATGAAGACCCAGTTCTCGAGCCGCTCCCCGTTGCCGAAGAGCGAGGGCTTGAGTGCGTCGCGGGTCCATTCCGCCGCCTCCCGGGCGTGGACGTTGAAGCCGATCGCCCCGTACATCACGGCCTCCTCGTGGTTGCCGAGCAGGACGAGGTCGAGCGTGCGTGCGATGCGAAGGCATTCGGCCGGGTCCGGCCCGTAATTGACCACGTCGCCCAGGCACACGATCCGGTCGGCCCCGCGGTCCTCGATGTCGGCCATCACCGCCTCGAGAGCTTCCAGGTTCGAGTGGATGTCCGAGATCAGGGCCGTGATCATCGGTCGCCCTCCGCCCGGACCGCCTCGTCGATCCGCCAAACGACCCGCAGAAGGGCGGCGAGGTCGTCCAGCCGCAGCATAGTGGCCGGGTCGCTCCGGGCGGTCTCCGGCTCCGGGTGGACCTCGAGGAACAGGGCGTCGATGCCCGCGGCGACGGCCGCCCGGACCAGGGCGGGGACCATCTCGCGCTGCCCGCCGGACGACCCGCCCTGCCCGCCGGGGAGCTGAACGCTGTGGGTGCCGTCGAACACGACCGGGTGGCCCAGCCCGCGCAGGACCGGCAGCGACCGCATGTCGGCGACGAGGTTGTTGTATCCGAATGACGCTCCCCGCTCGGTGAGCAGGACCTGCCGGTTCCCGGTCGACTCGACCTTGGCGACCACGTGCTGCATATCCCAGGGTGCGAGGAACTGGCCCTTCTTGATGTTCACCGGCCGGCCGGTCCGTCCCGCCGCCGTCAGCAGGTCGGTCTGGCGGCAGAGGAACGCGGGGACCTGGAGCGCATCGAGCACCTCGGCCGCCGGCTCGGCCTGGCCCGGCTCGTGGATGTCGGAGAGGACCGGCACGCCGACCTGTTCCTTGATCCGGGCGAGCACCTCGAGCCCCGCATCGAGGCCCGGCCCGCGAAACGAGCTGACCGCCGTCCGGTTCGCCTTGTCGAACGACGCCTTGAAGATGAGCGGCACGTCGAGCCCGGCGCAGACCTCGGCGAGCCGTCTGGCGATCTCGGCCGTCGCGTCCGCCCCGTCGATCACACAGGGGCCGGCGATGAGTGCGAGCGGCTCGCCGCCGCCCACGCGCACCCCGCCGACGTCCACCGCCGCCGTCGCATTCGTCATCATCACTTCCTCCGGAAACGTCGTTCGAGGTCGTCGTATGGGAGCACGATGCAGGTCGGGCGCCCATGCGGGCAGGTATCCCGGCCGCTCGCCTGCCGGCCGCGTTCGAGCAGCGATTGCAGTTCGGAGCGGGGCAGCCGGTCGCCCGCCTTGACCGCCGCCTTGCAGGCGATGATCTTTGCCATCGCGAGCTTGCGTTCCTCGACGGGCGTCGATTGCAGGTCGCCGCTGAGCTCGGCGAGCAGGTCGTGCACCATCTGCTCGGGGTCCTGGCGGGCGAGCACGGCGGGCACCGCGTTCACCGCGATCGAGTCGTCCCCGAACTCGGCCAGCTCG
>PWKM01000249.1 GCA_003559755.1 Planctomycetota bacterium | reverse complement strand
TCCGCGACGACGAGGGCGAGCTGCAGCCGAACTTCGACGTGGTCGAGAAATACCTCGACGTCGCCACAAAGCACCTGGGCAAGGTCCCCGGCATCGTCTTCCACACCTGGGCGCCCAGCTCGAGTGACGGGCACGCCGGAGGGGCCGGCCAGGCACATCGCCGCAACAACCGGGCCATCCTGTTCACCATGCTCGACCCCGAGACGGGCGAACTGTCCCAGCGGACAGGCCCTGCCTGGGGCACGGCCGAGGCCCGCGAGTTCTGGCGAAAGTTCAACGTCGGCATCCGGGAGGTGCTGGCCAGGCACGGCCTCGAGGACTCGATGATGCACGGCCTGATCGGCGACGTCCGCCCCACCCGGCAGGGCATGGAGGACATGACCTACGGCGTCGAGAACCCGGTATGGGCCGTTCACTCCCACTACTTTGTGGACGAATGGAAGGACCAGCCGGTCAAGATGTGTACGGCCCTGTGGGGCGTGGGCGTCAACCCGACGGACCCGTCCAACGGCCTTTCATTCGGCTGGACCAACCCGATGTGGGTCAACTACTTCCCCCGCGAGATGAACCTCGCCTCGCCGCTCGTCGAGTACCGGGTGAAGACCGAGGTGTGGCTGGGCGCCCGCCGCGGCCGCACCCCGTTCGTGTCGATCGGATACGGGACTCGCGGGCTGGGCCGGATCGGGGCCGACTTCTGGCCGGTGATCGGTCGAGGGGGGCGAAATACCCTCGCCGGGAGATATCCCGAGACCAGTTGGGGCCAGTTGAGCTTGAACAACGGCATCCCGCGACTGCTCGGTCGGGGCGAGAACGGGCCCGTCCCCACTGTCCGGTCCGAGATGTTCCGCGAGAACATTCAGGAAGCTGAGGCCCGGATTTTCATCGAGAAGGCCCTGTTCGACGACCAGGCCGAGGAACTGCTCGGCGAGGAGCTGATGAAGCGGTGTCGCCGGGAGTTGAACGACCGCATCCGGGTCGCGATCAACTCGCAGGGCGAAGGGCTGTCCTGGTATATCAGCTCGGACTGGAACGCCCGGGCCGAGCGGCTGTTCGAGCTGGCCGGCGAGGTGGCCGACCGGCTTGGCCGCGACCCGCAGCCGAACCTGGACCGTCATAGAGACAATTGATCCGCCGGTCGGCCAGGCGCTGATGCGCCGCTTCCCCCATGAGCCGGGGCGGGCCTGTTTCAGCCCGCCCCGGTCTGCTACGACTGAGAAATCACGTCCTGTCGGCCCGTTCCGGCCGCAGCCGGTTCCGCGTCCGACAGGACGCGGTCTGCGAGTTAATCCGTCAACTTCTCTCGCTCTGCCAGAATCGTGTTGATCTTTTCCTGCACGTCGTCGGGCAGGGGGGCCGGGTGGTGGCTGTCCAGTATCTCCCGCACCTTCTCGTTGAGCGGTTCGATGAGTTCCCTGGCCCCGTTCGCTTCCCACGCCTGGTAGGAGTCGCGCACGAACAGGCCCGGCCGCCAGGTGTGTTCTCGGAAGTGCCGCACGGTATGTTCCGTGGAGAGGAAGTTGCCGCGCGGTCCGACCTCGTCGATCGCGTCGAGAGCGAGCGTCTCGTCGTTGACCTCGATGCCGCGTGCGATGCGGTTGGTGTAGTCGATGATCTCGTCGCAGAGGACGATCATCTCCATGCACGCGGTCAGGCCGGTGTTGAGATATCCGACGTCGTGGACCAGGTTGCTCCCGCTCAATCGGGCGAGCAGGATTTCGTATGCGGCCTCGGCGGCGGCCTGCGGGTCGAGCCGTTTCGCATCGCTGGCACCGGCCAGCCCCCACACGGGCAGCCCGTAGTGGCGTCCCAGGTCGCAGAACGCGGAGAACGCCATGTGGAACTCGGGGGCGGCGTATGGATAGATGCTCGTGCGCATGTCCATCGCGGTCACATTGCCGCCATACACATAAGGCGAGCCGGGCCGGGCGAGCTGCAGCACGGTGAGGGCGGCGAGCGTTTCGGCGTTGCCCAGGGCGATCGAGCCGGCCAGGGTGACGGGTCCGGTCCCGCCCGCCATCATCCCGGTGGGGTAGGTGACGGGGATGGCGTGTTTTGCGCAGAAGAGCACCATCTCCATCGATTCCCGGGTGAGGATCAGCGGGCTGATCGGCTCGGTGTAGAGCAAGCTGGTGGGCCGTGCCCGCAGCGAGGCGGCATCTCCGCCGGCGGCCGCCAGGGCGATCTGGTAGATCGGCTCGATGTCGGCAGTCCCCTGGGCGGTGAACACAATGGGCTTGAGGGTGTTCTCGAGCATCGCCGCATATTGATGCACGAACGAGCTGTTGCCCGGGCGCTCCTTGGCGATGCCCATGGACATCACGAAGTCGATGTTGGGCAGCGCGTCGCACAGCCGGGCGAACAGGCCCACCGACTCCCGGTTCGTCGGCTTGATCTCGCCGGTGTACGGATCGACATAGGTGGGGGTGTCCGAGCCGGTCCCGAAGTACGACCGGTCGGCGGCGAGGTCCACTGCCGGCTCGTTGTTCCGGTTGAACAGCAGCACTCGGCTCGGTGCGTTGGCCAGAGCTTGCTCGACCAGGCCGGGCGGGATGCGGACGAGCTCGCCATCGACCGAGGCACCGTTCGACTCCAGCAGTTCACGGGCCTCGTCCTGGGCCACCACGATGCCCGTCCGCGACAGGATCGCAAGACTGGCCAGATGGATGTCCTCGACCTGCTGGTCGTTCAACATACGAAACTCGACGCGTCGCCTGCGATCTGCAAATCTTTCGGGCATCACTCAATCTCCTGCTCAATTACGTGGAACGGTCATCCGTTTACTCTGCCGGAGTTTACCCCATCGCGATGGGTTTATCAACCTTCGATTCCCTTGTACCGGAGACGCGCAGGAACCGCGTATCCACCTTGCGGAGGCGGCCTCCGAGAGCCGTCTGCGCCCGCCCGAAGTGGAAAGTGAGGGCCGGGTACCCTGGCAACCGGCTGAGCCGACCGCGGCACTTGTTTTAACAGGCCCGCTCCTGCTAGAATCCACCCCTGATACTCTGACGGCGCTCTGGGAAGGTCATGGACCGAGATTACCCTCCGATACGCGGTTTTCTGGAAAGCACGCTGCTCGATTGGGGGGGGCGGATCGCCAGCGAGGTGTTCCTGCCCCAGTGCAATCTGAGATGCCCGTTCTGCCACGCCGGGCACCTGGTGACGAACGACGGGGAGCTCGAGTCGATCCCGGTCGACGCGGTGACCGGGGTCCTCGACCGGCATCGGGGCTGGATAGACGGGGTGGTCATCTCGGGCGGCGAGCCGACACTGCACGAGTCTCTGCCCGACCTGATTGATGAGTTCCGACGCCACGGGGCAAAGATCAAGCTCGACACGAACGGCACACGGCCCGACGTGCTGGAGCGGCTCACCGCCGATGGGATGCTCGACGCGATCGCCATGGACATCAAGGCGCCGCTCGACGAGCGTTATTTCGCGGCGTCGGGCGCACGACCGGAGCTCGACCGAATCCGCCGCTCGATTGATCTGATCATCGGCTCGGGCCTCGAATATGAGTTCCGTACCACCGTATGTCGCCGGTTCCACGGTTTGGAGGACATCCTCGACATCGCGGAGAGCATCGCCGGGGCCGAGACGTATATCCTGCAGGCGTTTCAGCCCGGCCGCTGCCTCGCCCCCGACCTGAACGCCGTCGAGCCCTACACCCGCGACGAGCTTCGCCGGTTCGCGGATGCCGCACGCTCGTCTGTCGAACGCTGCTTCCTGCGCGGCGACCGTATGGCTCCTCGCTAGTGCGACGGCCTCGAAGTCCGATGGTTGTACATCCCGACGTCTTCCGCCCTGTTGTAGAACTCGGCCAGGAGCCGGGGCACGTTGTCGTCCTGTTTGATCGTCCGAACGTATTCGGCCAGGCCGTCGACGAGGATGGCCCGCAGCTTTTCGCCCTTCTCGGCCGTCGCCGACCGGGCGTCGCCGGCGTAGTGTTCGGGGAAGTCGAGGTACCAGCTTGCGCTGGTTCTGCCCGGCGGCAGGTGGTCGCCGCGGCCGAGCGGATCGGCCTTCAAGTCGCCCAACTGGTCCATTTTCACCAGTTCCGGATGATTGGCCAGGGTGACGCTGGTCTCGCACTCGCAGGCGTGGGCGTGCAGGTCCGTCTCCAGCACGTCCTTCCACGCCTCCCGCTGTTCGTCAGTGTACCTCCGCTCGGGCAGATATACGGCATACGGTTTTCTCTCGGCGAGGCAGGATTGGATGGCGTAGTTCAGCAGGTGCCGGTTCCCGCCGTGGGCGTTATAGATGACGATCTTGTGGAACCCGTTCCGTCCGATCTCGTCGAGGACCTCGAGCAGCAGTTCGAGGGTGAGGGTGGGGCTGAGTGCGATGGTTCCGGGGAACGGGCGGCCTTCCTGAATCTGGCCGAAATAGAACGGCGGGAAGACGACGGCCGGCTCTTTCTCGGCGGCCATGCAGCAGATTTTGTGCCCGTTCAGATAGTCCGTCCCCAGGGGCAGATGCGGGCCGTGTTTCTCGACACAGCCCGCCGGCAGCAGGCACACGCGGTTGCCCTTGCGCAAGCTGTCTTGAAATTCCGCAGCAGTCAGGTTCTCCCATTGCATCATTGCTTCTCCATAAAAACAGTCAAATTTTCGGGGATGTTGTAGCGCAGAGAGCGGCGAGAATCAACAGCGGTTGGTGGCATCGGCGTCGGCGGATATCGGGCATGGTTCGTGTTGTCACAGGCGGAGGACCAGCAGGAGGAAGGCGGCGAGCACGATGAGGGCCACGATGGGAATCCACAGCCGCCGGCGCTTGCGGCGGAGGGAGGGGCTGATGTAGTCGCCGCACTCGGGGCATCGCTCGGCGTACAGATAGACCTCGGCCCCGCAGGAGGGGCAATAGGCGAGGTTGTGCTCGTATTCCGAGTCCGTCATTTCCCTGTCGCGTGCCTTCTTCCCATGCAATGTGCCGGGAAAGCGGGGCCTCTCCTCCGCGATCGGCACCTGTTCAATCCGTCTCCAGTTCGAGCACCTTGATTTCGAGCGAGCCGACGAGCCCTGCGACGACGCCCATCGATTCGGTATCTCCGATCCCGAACTTCACGTGGGTGGCTCCGGCCAGGTTCTCGCCCCAGGTCGGGTCCATCGCCACCCATTGCCCGGCCCAGACCTCGATCCAGGCGTGATAGCCGAACCCGCCCATCGGCCGGGAGTATCCGATGCCGACGACCTGCCGTGTGGGGATGCCCGCGGCCCGTGCGAGTGCCACGAACAGGATCGAGTGTTCGGTGCAGGCGCCGCGCCGCTGGTTCATCACGTCGACGGCGTTGGGGATGGCAGCGAGAGCTTCTTTCCGCAGGTTGTCGTACACCCACTGCTGGATTCTCCGGGCGGCGGCGAACGAGTCGGTCGTCTCGCCGACGATCTCGGCGGCCAGCTTCTGGATGTCCGGGTGGTCGCTCTGGGCGAACGTCGACGGCTCGAGCCACCTCGCGATCTCCGGGTCGTCCACGTCCATCGGCAGCGTCGGCGGCTGGTCCGGCGTGGTCGCCCGGGTGAGCGAGACGGCGTACCGTGCGTCGGGGCCTTCTTCGCCGGTCCGCTCGATTTTCTGGCGGTCGTCCTCGACGAGTTCGATCCCGGCGGGGATGCCCGACAGTTCGAGTTTGAGCGACCGGACGTTCGCGGCGTCGCCGAGGTCCCGGTCGATCTCGATGATGCTGGCCCGGAGCACGTCGAACGAGTGCCGCACGTCCCGGGCCACCTTTTCCGGCTCGCGTCGGAGGGTGAACATCTGTGCGACGGTCGTCTCCAGCAGTTCGCCGGTTTCGGTCACGTATTCGGTGCTGGTCACGCCCATCCCCTGGTACGTCGTCTCGAACACGCCGATCCGGGTCTCGACCCCGTCGATCAGGCGGGTTTCGAACTCGGTCAACCTGGTGGTCATCCGGACCGGCCCCTGGGCCATGACGTCGAATACTTCGTATTGGACCGATTCGCCGGGCCCGCCCTCTCTGAGGAGGCGGAAGGCGGCGAGGACCGACTCCAGCGATTCGTCGGGCTTCGGGTACCTCCGGGTCCGGGTGTCCCCGCCCAGTGTGCTTTCGATCACGAGTTCATCGCCTTCGACCTTTCCGGAGAATTCTCCCTTGCCCATAACCGTCCGGGTCGTCATTTCGAGGCCGAGCAGTTCGCCGGTCAGTGCGTAATACCGGTCCTGCGCGATGTCCATCGGCTGCTCTACCCCGAGCATCTGCATTCTTGCGTTCATCGCCATCGAGGTGACATAGGCCGGCTGGTCGTCGAATTCGCCCTCGCCGACGGTGATTCTGGCATATCCGCTTTTCTGGTCGCCCTGAAAATATACCCCGAACCACGCGGTCCCGAACTGCGACTCCATCTCCGCCCGGAGGTCCTGCGGCCCTGCCGGTTCTTCTTGGGCGGCGGGCGGCTCGGCGACCTGCTGTTCGCACCCGGCCGCCAATATCACAGCCAATAGAAGCCATATCCCAAGGAACCGCGTTCGCCAGTTATTCATCGGTTTCTCCTGTTGCACGAAAAAGACAACGCCTTATACTCATCATAGTCCAAATAGGTCTGGAGTTCCACGACATTTCTGGAGAACCACGTTGGCTCGGGAAACGGATGCTCCCAACGTCATATTTGTGTTTGCCGATCAGTGGCATGCCCAGGCCACCGGGTACGCAGGAGACCCCAACGTCCACACGCCCCATCTCGACCGGCTGGCAGGCGAGAGCGTGAACCTGGTCAACGCGGTTGCCGGCTGCCCTGTTTGCGGGCCGTATCGTGCCTCCCTGTTGACCGGCCGGTATCCGCTCAGCCACGGCGTCTTCGTGAACGACGTGCATCTCGAGCATCGAAGCCCATCCATCGCCGAGGCATTCAAGGAAGCTGGTTACGATACCGCCTACGTGGGGAAATGGCACGTGAACGGGCGTGGGCGCCTTCGGTTCATCCCGCCCGAAGACCGCCAGGGGTTCGAATTCTGGCGAGGGATGGAGTGCACTCACCGATACAACGAATCGGGCTATTACGCCGACACCGACGAGATGCTGACGTGGGACGGGTACGACGCCGAAGCACAGACACGGTGTGTGGCGGACTACATCCGGTCGCACGACCGCCGGCGCCCGTTCTTCCTTGCCCTTTCCTGGGGACCGCCACATTCGCCTTATCAGACCGCCCCCCGGCAGTTCCGGGAGATGTATGACGAGGCCGCCCTGTCACTCCGCCCGAATGTGCCCGAGGCGGACGAAGGGTGGGCGCGCCGGGACCTCGCCGGCTATTACGCCCATTGTTCGGCTCTCGATAGCTGCCTGGGCCAACTGCTCGCCGAGGTGGATGAGCAGGGACTCGCTGACGACACGATATTTGTGTTCACCTCGGACCACGGCGACATGCACGGCAGCCACGGTGCCCCCGCCAAACAATGGCCCTACGACGAATCGATCCGCGTCCCATTCCTGCTCCGATGGCCCCGCCGGCTGGGACGCCGCCCGCGGGAATGCACCGGGCCGTTCAACGCGGTCGATGTGATGCCGACCTTGCTCGGCCTGTGTGGCGTAGATATACCGGCGTCGGTCGAGGGCAATGACTTCTCGGGCTGTCTGACGGACAACACCCGCCCGGCGCCGTCGGACGCCGCCCTCATCGCCTGTTATCAGCCCTTCGCAGCATTTTCACGTCAGGAAGGCGGCCGGGAGTACCGGGGGCTGCGGACCGAACGGCATACCTACGTCCGCTCGCTCGATGGCCCCTGGCTGCTGTTCGATAATGAACACGACCCGCACCAACTCGACAACTTGTGCGGCAATCCCTCGAGCGCGGATATCCAGGACCAACTCGAATCCCGACTCCAGGCGATGTTGGACGAACAGGGGGACACGTTCCAGCCCGGCGAGTTTTATATCGAGCAATGGGGATATACCGTTGACGAGACGGGCGCGGTACCTTACGACACGGGGCTGGGCTGATAGGACCGGCTCGCTCCGTCCGTGTATCCTGCCCCATTGACGGCCAAGGGCCTGTCAGCAAACGGGTTCGTGCCGGTTACGTCTCGTCCGATGGTCGTGGCGGCTTCCCCTTTTCCGGCTGCTCCCGGGCCTGCTTCCGTGCGGCGATCTGGCGGGCGGCCTCGTTCAGGTTCTCGGGGCGGCGGCGGGCCGCCAGCCGGTGAGCGTGGTCGGTCACCCCGCGCGAACTGCGGCGTTCGAGCACGACCGCGATGACCATCCCGATGACGACAAGCCCGCCGAGCACCAGGACGAGGGCTCCGATGTTCGGTGTCTGGACGACCCGCTCCACCCGCTCCATCCGCCGGGCGACGAAGAGCAGCGCGGACAGCTCGTAGCCCCGCTGGTCCTCGTAGTAACGGCGCTTGAAGAAGACGCCCTGAACGCGGACCGTATCGTGCCGGGCCAGCCCGGCCGGCCGCTCGAGGGTGTACACCCACACGCGATACTCGCCCCGCCCGCGAACGGCGCTCCAGTACAGTTCGTCCACTTCGGCGATGTTCGCCTGCTTCCGCTCCCGCCGGGTGGCGATGAGCACGCCCTCGAAGGGGACGAACTTGCCGCGAGCATCGGCGGGTGCGTCGTCGATCTGATCGAGTGTCAGCCCCCGGTTCTCCTCGGCGAGCCGCTCGATCTCCTCATCGCTCAGGTTCTGCACCTTGTGGACGAGGTAGTAGAGCGGTTTGGCCGCGTGGCTCAGCTCGTCGTCCCGGACCTGGTCGAGCACATCGCCGCGTTCGAGTACCGGGGTCGCGTCCGGTCGGCGGGTGATGATGATGGGCTTCAGAATCTCTTTGGACTCGCCGATCAGGTCGAGCGTCAACTGCCGGGTCAGCCGTCCGTCGGGCCCGGTGAACACCATGCCTTCCGAGATGGGCCGGAGATAGCGCCCGACCACGCGGATCGGGTCGCCCTCCTCGATGCCCGAGACCGGGCCGACCGCATAGACCGAATACCGGTTCCCGTTCTCGTCCCGGACCTCGTATTCGATGGTCCTGATGTTCGCCTTGGGGATCTCCAGCTTGGAGAGCGGCCAGCGGATTCTGACCACATCGCCGGCCAGGTGGACCGGTGTCCCCGGCTCCAGCGGGTCGTCCCGCAGCGCGTCGCCCGACGGGGCGGGGACCGCCTGTTCGGCCAGTCGGGCCAGTTCGGCCTCGCTCGCCGTCTTCATCGAGTAGAGCAGGTGGTAGAACGCCTGGTTCGAGCCGACGATGTTGCTGTCGTACACGTGATCGAGCGAGCTTGGATCGGCATAGCGGGCCCGCTCTTCCGGGGTCAGCCCCGGCTCGGGCTCCGGCGGCAGTTCATAGAGGTCATCGACCTCGGCGCTTTCCCGGTGTGTCCTGACCTCTTCATGGGTCGAGCGCCGGAGCAGTTGGCTCCCGCCATAGCCCAAAAGGAGCACTCCGACCATCACGGCGATGGCGATGATCGCCCCGCGATAGGGCGAGTCGTGGCCCTGCTTATCCTGTTTTCCGAATCTCACCACGAATACTCCTCAGCCGGGAGTCAATAATCTGACGTCTCGATCATACAGCCCGCAGACGCACCTGCCTCCGTATATTGTAACGAATTCCGGAGCAACAAGTTCATTCGAGCGGCTGGCACAGCCCCAGCAGGTCGTCGACGTGGGCGGTGGCCAGGCACTCGACGGTGTCGGCGGCCCCGTAGTATATCTTCACCTCGCCGTCGTCCTCGAGGATCATCCCGCCGGGGAAGATCACGCTGCCGCGATAGCCCTCCACCTCGTACTCGCAGGCCGGGTCGGGGGCGAGCAGGGGCCGGCGGGACAGGCCGATGAGCTTCCACGGCTCGTCGGGGTCGAGAAGCATCAGGCCCGTCGAATATACCTTCCGCCAGCCGCTATGCCACGAGCAGAGGTCCTCCTCGACCTTGGTCACGGCGTGGAACGTGGTGAGCCAGCCCTTCTCGGTACGGACCGGCGGCGCCCCGGGGCCGCACTTGCTGTTGGCCCACGGGACCTGCTCCGAGCCGAGCACAAGATGCGTGTTCCCCCAGTAGCGGCAATCGGGCGAGTCGGAGAACCAGGTGTCGAACGCCTCTTTTGCCCCCCGGCCGTAGATGGGGAACGGGCGTTCGAGCCGGGCGAACCGGCCGTCGATCGTCTCGGGGAACAGGACCATGTTGCGGTTGTCCGGGGCCGACAGCGAGAGCACCTCGAACTCGTGCAGGTCGTCGGTCACCGCGATGCCGCCGCGGATACCGTGCCGGGTATCGACCGCGAAGCACATGTAGCAGCGGCCGTCGATGACGGTGAGCCGGGGGTCGTAGGCCCGCCGGACCTCGTCCGTGCGAATCGAGAAGCACGGCTCCGCCTCGACCGTCCAGCGGACACCGTCGTCGCTCCACGCCACGCCGAGGTTGGTGTCGTGCAGCTCCTTGCGCTCCGCGTCGCCATAGTCGTTGCGAAACACCATCACGTACCGGCCCTGGAACCGGGTGACCCCTGCGTTGAACACAAGAGTGGCGCGGTAGGGCACATCATCGGCCGCCAGAACGGGGTTCTCGGGGTGCCGTTCGATCACGGGCGAACTGCTCAGGTCCGTCATTCGGTTCCTCCACACGACGTATCGGCGGGCCAGTTGGCCCAAATGATAGCATCCGATCCACGACAAGGTCAACCAGGCGGCGGAAGGGTGCCCACGCCATACGCTACCTCCGCAATCCACCGCTCACTCACGCAAAACACCAGGCACAGAAATACATCACTGCGGTTGACGCCGATGACGGAGCGGAATAGACTTGTGATATGCCATCCGATCACGTCCGAGAGCTCATCACCGGCCCGTTCCATCCGACGCTCGAGTCCGCGCTGGAAGAGCGAATCCGCGTTGCACAGAGCGGGAACACGAGGGAGCCGGTGCTCGTTCTCGTCGGCTCGTCGGTGTTGGCTCGCTATCTGCCGCGCCGGCTGGCCCGGCGAATGCCGATCTGGAATGTGCGGTGCCTCACTTTCGCCCAGCTCGCCGATATGCTGGGCAGGCCGAAACTCGAAGAAAACGGCCGGGCACCGCTCCCGGACGGTGCCGAGGTCGTGCTCGTCCGGGACGCGATTGCCGAGCTGCGCGGCGGGTACTTCGAACCGGTCGCCGATCTCCCCGGATTCGCACGGACCGCCGTCAAGTCGATTCGTGACCTGAAAGAGGCGGGCGTGGCGCCCGATGCTCTGGCCGACTCCCGGTCGCCGCAACTGGCTGCGTTCGCGGGCATCTACCGGGCGTACCAGTCCCGGCTCGAACGGCTGGGCCTGTACGACCGGGGGGACGTTTTGGCCGCCGCCGCTGAGGCGGCCCCGGCCGACTCGGACCGGGCAGATTCCACGTTCATCGCCTACGGATTCTACGATCTGACCGGGCTGCAGCGGCGGCTGTTCGCCGCGGTCGCATCGGCCGCCCGGACCACGGCGGCCCTGGTCCCGGTCGGCGAGGGCCGCGCGTTCGACTACGGCGGTCCGATGCTCGACTGGTTGGCGGGGGAGGGGTTCGAGCCGGGCGAACCGGCCGGTGAGTTCGCCCCGCCCGTCGCCCGTCTGTTCCAGCCGCCCGCCGGCGAGCCGGTCGATGTCCCGGTCCGCATCCTCTCGGTCCCCGGCGAGCCGCGCGAAGTCCGCGAGATCGTACGCGAGGTCCTGCGATTGGCCGAGGACGGCCTCCGGTTCCACGAGATCGGCGTGCTGCTCCGCGATTCCGGTACCTACAGCCGCCTGCTCCGCGATGCCTTCGCCCAGCGGGGCATCCCGTTCTTCGTCTCCGGCGGCGTACCGCTCGCCGAGACCGCCGCCGCCCGGCACATGCTCCTGCTCGCCGACCTGCTGGCGGGCGACATGTCGCGGGCCGACGTGATGCAGTTCGCCCACGCGGCACCCGTGCCGCTCGATGAGCTGATCGGTGCTCGGCCCGACCTGGGCGAATGGGAGCTGCTCACCATCGAGGCCGGGATCGTGTCGGGACCGGACAAATGGGTGCCCCGACTCGACGCCCTGGCACGCCGTCAACGCGACGATGAGGGCGGTGCGCGGCGCGACACCGCCCTCGCCGGCCTGCGCCGGTTCGTCACCGATCTGCTCGATGTGCGCCGGGCCATCCCCGACCGCGGCACGTGGGCCGAGATTACCGATGCTCTGCTGGACGCCTTCTCCAAGTTCGTGGGCGAGTGCGACGGACGGGACGAGGTGGTGAGGGCCGTCCGGGCGCTCGTGGAAATCGACCGGGTGGGCCTCGAAGCGACCTTCGACGAAGTCCGCGAGGCACTTGAGGAACAGTTCGACCGAAAGCGGCAGCCCGTGGGCAGGTTCCAGCGGGGCGGCGTCTTCATCGGCGATTTGCTCGAGTCGCGCGGGCTCAGGTTCCGGGCGGTGATCGTCCCGGGCCTGGTCGAGAAGAGCTTCCCGGCGACCGGCCAACAGGACCCCATCCTGCTCGACCGCGACCGGCGGCGGCTTGCCCGCCCGGGCGTCCACCTCCCGCTCAAGGCGGCCCGGCCGGCGGAGGAGCGGATGCTGTTCGCCCTGGCACTGGACGCGGCGACCGAGCACCGGACGCTGACCTACGCCCGGCTGGAGGTGTCGAGCGCCCGCGAGCGCGTCCCCTCACACTTCCTCGTCCGCCTGGCCGAGGCGATGGTCGGCCGGAAGTTCGATTACAAGACGCTTGAGGAAGTCCCGGGCTTCGAGCGGGTGTCGATGTTCCCTTCGGCCGGTTCCGGGCAGGTCCCGCTCGATTCGGACGACCGCGACCTGCAGACGGTCGCTCGGCTCATCGGGGACGAGCAGCACGACCGGGTCCTGTTCCTCGCCGACCTGGCTCCGACGTTCCAGCGGGGCGTGCGGGCCGAACTCGCCCGGTGGCAGGAGACCGGGTTCACCGAGTTCGACGGGCTCGTGCCGGCCGCCGGCCGGGACCTCGCCGGCGGTGAGCCGATCGCGCCCACCCGGCTCGAGACATACGTCCAGTGCCCGTTCCGCTACTTCGTCCAGGTTGTGCTCGGGATCGAGGAGCTCGAGGAACCGGAGGAAGTGGAACGGATCACCCCGCTCGACCGTGGGTCGCTCGTCCACGACATCCTTTTCAAGGGCTACCGCGATCATTTCGGGCAGGGCGGCGCCCTGTCGGCCGAGGCACTGGCCGACTCGCTTCGCGCCGCCGCAGACGCGGTATTCCGCCGAGTCGGCACCATCGGCCCGCCGCTCACCTGGCAGATAGACCGCAGCCAGATCGCCCGCGACCTCGAACACTTCGCCCGACTCGACGTCGACGACTGCCGGCGGACGGGCGCACGGCCCGCTCTGTTCGAGATGCGGTTCGGGATGCCGCCCAGGGGGGCGGACGAGGATTCCGCATCGACCGAGCGGCCCCTGGAACTCGCTGTCGAGGGACACACCGTCCGGTTCAAGGGGAAGATTGACCGCATCGACGAGGTGGGCAGCGACGGGCTGCGGGTGATCGACTACAAGACCGGCTCGAAGGGCGGCAAGACGAATTCTCTGGACGGCGGCCGCCGGCTGCAACTGCCGATATACCTGCTCGCCGCCGATATGCTCCGGCCGGACAGGCGGGGGCTGGACGCACTGTATTCGTTCGCCACCGCGAAAGGCGGGTTCGCGACGGTCGGGTTCGACCGGGCCACCCTGGACGAGCGGCGGGGCGACCTCGAGCGGATCATCGACGCCGTCCGCCGGTCCCTTCAGACGGGCGTGTTTGTCGCCCGACCGGAGAAGCAGCACTGCCGATACTGCCCGTTCTCCAGCTTGTGCGGGCCGAACAACGAACTGATATTCGAGCGCAAGAAGGACGATCCGGCACTCGAGCCACTGCTTGAACTGGCCGACATCGAATGAACGAGCGACAACCACAAGACCAGGCCGTCCGCGACCGGGTGAGGGCCGACCTCGGGACCACGTTCGCCGTCGAGGCCGGGGCGGGGACCGGAAAGACCACCCTGCTCACCAGCCGGATCGTGCATGCTGTCGCCACCGGGCACGCGCGGATCGACCAGATCGTCGCCATCACCTTCACCGAAAAGGCGGCGAACGAACTGAAGGTCCGGCTCCGCGAGGAGCTCGAGCGGCTGCTCGTCGATGCCGACGGCGAGACCGCCGACCGGCTGAGGGACGCCGTCGAGTCGCTCGACACCGCGCACGTCTCCACCATCCACTCGTTCGCATCCGAACTGCTCCGCGAGCGGTCGATCGCGGCGGGGGTGGACCCCGGCTTCGAGGTGGCCGACACGCTGCGGCAGTCGCTGCTTTTCGACCGGGTGTGGACCGAGTGGCTGGCCGACGAGCTGGAGGACCCCGCCGGCCCGCTCCGCCCGGCTTTCGTGGCCGGGCTGCGGTCCGACCAGTTGAAACTGTTCGCCCGGTTCCTCCGCGACAACCCGGACGTCCAACCGGCGGGCGACCGGCCGGAACTCGGGCCGATCGCCGAGCAATTCGTCCGGGACGCAGTCCCCCGGCTCCGGGCCGCTGCCGAGCGGATGATCCAACTGGGCTGTCCGCCGGACTGTACCTGCGTCGTCCGCACCCTGCCCGCCGCCGCGGCCGTCGATCACATCGAGGGCCGACCGGCCGACGAGCAGGCCGGGGTCCTCCTGTCATTCGGGTTCGAGCCATCAACTCGCCCTCAGAACGCCTGCAAGGACAAGGAGCGCAAGAAGGATTGCGTCGCCGAGATGAAGGCCATCGGGTCCGCCCTCGACGTGGTCCGACCGGACGCCGGCCAGTGGCTGGTCCGTCACCTCGCCGACCTGATGGCCGGGATGCTCGACCGGTTCGCCCGGGCCAAACGCGACGAGGCGCTGCTCGATTTCAACGACCTGCTGCTCAAGGCCCGCGACCTGCTCCGCGACAACAAGCGCGCCCGGAGCGATCTCCAGCGGCGGTTCCGGATGATCCTGGTCGATGAATGCCAGGACACCGACCCGCTGCAGACCGAGATCGCCCTGTTCCTCGCCGAGGACGGCGCGACCGCCGACACCTGGCGCGAGGCCCGCCCCGCCCCCGGCAAGCTGATGTTCGTCGGGGACCCGAAGCAGTCGATCTACCGGTTCCGACGGGCCGACATCGAGATGTACGAGGAGGCGAAGGCGGTCGTCCGGGAGGCGGGCGAGCTGGCCAACATCACCCAGAACTTCCGGAGCACGCCCACCTGCATCGGATGGGTGAACGCGGTGTTCGCCGAGCTCATCGCCCGGCCCGACGACGGCGACTACCAGCCGGACTACGTCCCCCTGCACGCGTTCCGGGAAGATACCGGCCCGGAGGTCGAGCTGCTGGACCCGCCGGAGGGCGTCGAGTTCGATTACATCGACGCGGCACGGGCGGCCGAGGCGCGGGCCGTCGCCGCCCACATCGCCGAGCTGGTGCGAAGCGGCCAGCCGGTGCTCGATAAGAAGAGCGGCCGGCCGCGGCCGATGGCCTACGGCGACGTCGCACTGCTGTTCCGCACCCGGCGCGCCTTCTCCGATTACGAACAGGCGCTGGACGCGGCCGGGGTTCCGTATCGAGCCGAGAGCGGGCGCGGTTTCTTCGCCCGTCAGGAGGTGGTCGAGGTGCAGAACGTGCTGGCCGCGGTCGAGCGGCCGTACGATCCGGCGGCCGTCGTCGCCGCCCTGCGGACCACCTTGATGGGGGTGAGCGACACCGAGCTGGCCGAGGCGGCCGCCGCCGGGTTCGACTACCTGGCCCGCATCGACCCCGACGACTCGTCGCACCTGCAGACGGCGTTTCGCCTGCTGGCCGATTGGCACGAGGCCCGGAACTCGATCAGCTTCTCGGCCCTGGTCGCCCGCCTGCTCTCGGAGACGAAGGCGCTGGAGCTTTACTACTTGAAGCCGGACGGCGAACAGCGAGCGGCGAACCTGACCAAGCTCATCGATTTCGCACGGGCCTTCGAGGGGCATCCGGGAGCCACCTTCGGCGGGTTCGTCCGCTGGCTGGCCGAACGGAGCACCGCGGCCGAGGAAGAGGAGTCGCACCTGGCCGACGACCGGGGCGATTTCGTGAGCATGATTACCATCCACGGGGCCAAAGGGCTCGAGTTCCCCGTCGTCGTGCTCTGCGATGCCGCGTCGAGCCGCCAGGCGACCATCGATCAGGTCATCGACCGCATCCTGGGGCAATACCATATCCGGCTCGGAGCGGGGGGGAACGTACAGACCGTGGGGTTCGAGGAGGCAAAACAATTCGAGAAGCGGCGCGACGGAGCGGAAAAGCTGCGCCTGTTCTACGTCGCCGCCACCCGGGCCCGCGACCGGCTCGTCATCCCCCGGTTCCCCAGAAAAAAGAGAGAGGAAGGGTACCTCGAATACCTCGCGCGGACGAAACCGGACGCCCGAAGTCCGTTCGAGACGGTGGTCATCGCCCAGCCCGACGACCCGGGCCGCGGCCGTCCGGGGACCTTCCGGGCGGACCTCTCGCAGAGGGACGGTGAGGCGTGTGCGGAACTGTGCGCACAGCGGGACGCATGGCAGGCAGAGCGAGCCGAGCTGATTCGGCGTGCGAGCGAGGGCGACCGCCTGCGGACAGCGTCGGGCCTGGCCGACGATGACTTTGAAAGAATCGCCGGGTTCCCGCCGGGCGAATCGGAGGCCCGACAGATCGGTAAGGCGGTCCATTCTCTCCTCGAGCAAATCGACCTGACGACGGGCGACGGGCTGGAGCGGCTCGCTCAACGGGCGGCGAGCGGGGAAGGCATCCCGGCCCGGGCCGATCTGGTCGAAGAACTGGTTCGCAAGGGGTGGGAGATGGAGTCCGTGCAGCGGGCCGCTCGGGCCGAGCGGCTGTATCGCGAGGTCCCCTTCGCGGTCTGTGTCGGGGGCGCCGTCCTCGAGGGACTGATCGACCTGGCGTTCGAGGACGAAGACGGGCTGCACATCGTCGATTTCAAGACCGACGACGTGACCGAGGGGCAGTTGGGGCCGCACGCCGAGCGATACCGCCCGCAGGTGGGCGCGTACGCGCTGGCGGCGCGGGAGGTGTTCGACTGTCCCCCTGCCTCGGCGACTCTGCTCCTCCTCCGGCCCGGCGTCGAATTCTCGATCCCGGTCGATGATGCTCTTCTGAGCGAAGTAAAGGAGATGCTGTGAGCGAAGCAAACATCCACGAGATATTCAGCGGCATCCAGGGCGAGGGCCTGTACGTGGGCCGGCGGCATCTGTTCGTCCGGTTCTCGTGTTGCAACCTGTCGTGCCGGTATTGCGACACCCCCGGAGCCCGCCGACCGGTCAAGTTGGCGGAGATCGAGCGGCGGGCGGGCCGCCGCGAGTTCGACGACGTGCCGAACCCGATCTCGTCCGCCGACCTGGCCGACCGGGTGCTCTCGCTCGACACGCCCCCCTTTCACCGGTCGATCTGTCTGACCGGCGGCGAGCCGCTGCTCCAGGCCGAGTGCATCTCGGAACTGCTGGCCCGCTGCCCCGACCGGCACATCTACCTCGAGACGAACGGCTCGCTGCCCGACAAGCTGGTCGAAGTCATCGACTTGGTGGATACGGTGGCCATGGACATCAAGCTCGAGTCGGCTGCGGGTTGCGCGGTCGATCCCGAGGTGTCGCGCCGGTTCCTGGAGCTGGCCGCTCGCCGTGAGGTGTTCGTCAAGGTCGTGGTGAGCGGCGCGGCCCGGCCCGATGCGGTGAACAGGGTGGCTCGCCTGGTGGCCTCGGTTGACCGGTCGATCCCGCTCGTCCTGCAGCCGGTGACCGCCGGGGCGGCCGGGATCGGCCCCATCCTCCCGGACCGGATGCTCGAGTTGCAGGAGCGGTGCCTCGGGGAGCTGGACGACGTGCGAGTCATCCCCCAGACCCACCGGATACTCGGACAGCGATGACCGCCGCCGGAGTGCCGGCCGGGCCCCCGCGGATCACGTCAGAGCCGCGTACCGTTCTCGCGCCTCGAGCCAGGCATCGGTCTCCCGCGGCTCGTACTCTCGCGGCGGGAACGTACGCCCGACCATCTCGCGAGCGGCTTCCAGGTCCACCAGTTCGCCCAGCGCGATCGCCTGTACGATCAGGTTGCCGATGGCGGTCGCCTCGACCGGGCCGGCATAGACCGGGAGTCCGCAGGCGTCGGCGGTCATCTGGCAGAGCAACTCGTTTCTCACGCCTCCGCCCACGACGTGGACCCGCTCGACGGGCCGGCCAGTGAGCCGGCGGAGCTGGTCGAGGCATTCCCGGTACGCGAGTGCCAAGCTTTCGAACACGGTCCGTGTGAGCGGGCCGACGCCCTCCGGCTCCGGTTGTCCGGTCCGCCGGCACTCGTCCCGGACCTCCCGCCGCATGTCCTCCGGGGCGAGGAACCGCTCGCGGTTGGGGTCGATGAGGGCGTCGAACGGCGGTGCCTGCTCGGCCCGGTCGCAGATGTCGGCGAACGACAGTCGGTCGCCTTCGGCGTCCCAGAGCCGTTTCATCTCCTGTATCAGCCACAGGCCCATCACGTTCTTGAGGAAGCGGGTCTTGCCCGCGACCCCGCCCTCGTTGGTGAAGTTGTTCTCGCGTGCGTCCGGGGTCATCAGCGGCTCGTCGAGTTCCATCCCGGCGAGCGACCAGGTGCCCGAGCTGATGTACATCGCCCGGCGGTCGCCGAGCGGTGTGGCGGCGACGGCGCTGGCGGTGTCGTGTGAGCCGGACAGTATCACGTCGTCCCGGCAGCCGGTCTGGCTTCTCACCTCGGGCTGGACCGGTGCCCGGAATTCGCCCGGTTGGTGGAGCTCGCCGAACAGCCGGCGGGGCAGCCCGAGTGCGTCGATCAGCTCGTCCGACCAGGCCCGCGCCCGGGCATCGACGAGTGCCGAGGTGCTGGCGATGGAGTATTCCGCCGCGTTCCGGCCGGTCAACAGGCGGGACAGCAGTTCGGGCATCATCAGCATCCGGTCGGCGCTTCGGAGCACGTCGGGCCGTGCGGCGGCGTCCTCGGCCATCTGGTAGATGGTGTTGATGGGCATGTACTGTATGCCGGTGATCTCGTAGATGCGTTCGAACGGGATGTCGCGGTGTACCCGTTCGGGCACGCCCTGCGTCCGGTCGTCGCGGTAGGCGAACGGGGGGATGATGAGCCGCCCGTCGGCGTCCAGGTAGGCGTAGTCCACGCCCCAGGTGTCGATCCCGACGGCCCGGACATCCGGCCCCGCCCGGGCGAGTGCGATGTAGATTTGTGCTCCCAGGTCGCCGATGTCCCAGTGCTTGTGCCCGTGGCGTTCGACCGGCGCGTTCTCGAAGCGGTGCAGTTCGGTCAGGGCGAGTCCGTCGTCTTTCAGTTCGCCGAGCATGGCCCGTCCGCTGGACGCCCCGATGTCGATGGCGAGCAGCTTCATCTCATCTCCTCCGCAGTGCGTTCGATGGTCTCCCAGAGTGTGCGGCCGGCGTCGGCGACGTGCTCGAACCGCCGCTCGGCGTCGCATATCGCCGGGACGCCGTCGCTGCCGACGAAGCCCGGCTCGCCCCGCTCGACGAGGCATTGATGGCCCAGCAGCAGAGCGGCGCTCGCCTCGAACCAGGGCCGGAACTCGGGATCGAGCGAGTGGGTGTCGAGCAGGGGCATCGGCTCGGGGGTGTTGTGCTCGGTCCCGTTGAAAACCGGCCATCGGCGGGCGGTCGCCGCCTCGATGATCTGCGAGAGCCGCCGTCGGCTGTTCCGGTGCGGGATGACCTCTAGGGCGACTATCCGCATCGCCTCCAGCCGGTCCATCAGCCCGTCGATGTCCGCCTCGTACTCCGTCTCCGGGTCGCCGAGCACGGGGTAGGTGGGGATGGCACCGAATTCGAGGAACAGGTCGCGCATGTCGGGCATCGACAGGAACGCGTCGGGCGATTCCTCGACGAAGCAGGGGCCGCCGGCCTTGAGCAGTGCCGAGCGGATGTGGTTCTGGACCGCCGCCGTGCCGTCGGTTTCGGGCGGCGTTCCGCAGCAGCGGGCGACGGCCTCGGGGAGCGGGATGTCTCGGCCCTCGGCGAACCGCTGGAGCCAGAGGCAGGCGGCCTTCGCGATGTGCCGCTCGGTCACGTTTCCGCGCGGGGTCAGGCCGACCACGTCGTCCCAGTCCGGCCCGGGCCGGCCCATCCGTTCGTCGATGAGGAGCCGCAGCGAGCCGGTCATCGCCCGGTGTCGCCGGTCGAGCGCGGCCCGCATCCGGGCGAGCGACTTCATCGCGTTCGATCCGTCGGGCGGGATGCAGGTGACTCCCTTCCCGCAGAGGTAGGTCCGGCCGGGATTCCCGGTGTCGTTGGTGAACACGCCGTCATTGCGTGCCTCCGCGTTCATCGCGATGGCTTCGATGGAGAAGGCGGCGGGCAGGTGTGCCGCCTCGCAGGCGAGCCGGAACTCGTGGTGGCCGGCGACCGTGTTGTGGTCGTTTATGCCGAGCACGGCGACGGCCTCCCGTACCGCCTGCCACACCGCCTCGGCGGGCGATCGGAATGCGCTGAACGATTCGCTGGTGTGGATGTGGAGGTTGGTCCCGCGTCGTTTCTGCCACGGTGACTGGGCACAGAGCCGGCGGAGCGTGCTGATCCGCTCATCGAGTGTGCCGCCGTACAGGGCGGTTTCCGCGTCGGTCATTTCCGGCGGTCTCCTGGTTGACGAACGTTCTTCGCGCGGCGGCCGGTGTTCACGGGCGGGCTATCGTACCATCACCTGGCCGCTGTCCACGACCAGCGTCTGGCCGGTGATGCAGCGGGCCTGTTCGGAGCAGAGGAAGACGACGGCGGCGGCGACGTCCTCCCGCGTGATCTCGCGCTTCAGCGCGGTCAGGTCGATGTAGTGTGGGATGACCTCCTCCGGCCGTATGCCCTTCTTCTCGGCGCACCGCCTGATGTACTCGTCGTTCCAGATTTTCGAGCCCTGGAAGACGTTGCCGGGCGCGACGGCGTTGACCCGGATGCCGTCGTCGCCGAGTTCGAGCGCCCAGCCGCGCATCAGGTGGAGCTCGCCCGCCTTGGTCGCGTTGTAGGCCGAGTTCGCCTTCGACGCTTCCAGGCCGGTCTTCGACGAGACGAGGACCATCGCTCCGCCGCCGCCCTGGGCCTTCATCGTCCGGGCCGCTTCGCGTGCGAGGAGGAAGTAGCCGGTCAGGTTGATCTCCATCGCCTTCCGCCAGGCGTCGAGCGGGAAGTCCACCAGCTCGTATGACGGGGCGATCCCCGCGGCGCAGACCGCGATATCGACACCGCCCCAATGGGCGATGATCCGGTCAAGTCCGCCGCCGACCGAGGCCTCGTCGGTCACGTCCATCTCGACGGCCAGCGCCCGGTCCGGCTCCGACACGCCGGCGACGATGTCGTCGAGCCCCGCCCGGTCGATATCGCAGAACGCCACGGCGGCTCCGGCGTCGAGCAGGCCGTTGGCGATGCCCAGCCCGAGCCCGGACGCGGCGCCGGAGACCATCGCCACCTGCCCGGCCAGCGGCGCACGGCCCTCATCGAACATCCCGGCCCGGTAGTGCTCGGCCTCCCAGTCGGCGATGAACCGGGCCGCGTCCTCGCTGAGGTTGCGGGCTCCGCCGCGGCCGTTGGCGAGACGGATGGTCTCGGCGGCGCAGGCGGCGACCGACTCCATCGTGCTCAGTCGGCCCGGCTCGTCCGAGACGAGCAGCGCCCCGAAATCCTTCACCACCACGATCCGGGGGAGCAACGGTTCGCTGGAGGCCGCTCCAAGTGCGTCGGCCACATCGTCGGGGCCCTCGGCGAAAACGGCGCGGGGGCCTGTGTAAACGATCTGGTCGGGCGACAGGGCGCCCTCGGCGAGTGTGCGGCTAACGGTCGGATCGAATGCGGCTCCGGCCAGCTCGGGATGCCGGGAAAGCCGGACGAACACCCGCTCCGCACCGGCGCCGGAACAGGCCCGCCGCACCGACGCCATGAGCCGACGCAGCACGGGCATATCGACCGGCTCGCTCGGCTGCACCGGCGGGGCTGTCTTCTCGAAGAAGGCGCGGCTCCGTTCGACCCACCGGTCGTGCAGGGCGAGGCATTCCTCCGCCGAGTCGGCCGACACGAACAGGCCGTGGTTCTCGAGGAAGAGGACGGCAGGCGGCTCTCCGTGCTCGGCCCGAAACGCATCGATCGCCGCCCTCACCGCGACCGCCAGGGTGTAGCCGGGGTCGGCATAGGGCACCCAGAGCGGCGGCAGCTCGTCGCGCTCGGCCAGACCCTTCAAGGCGGGCTCGCCGGGCCCGCAGGCGAGTG